>CAZBOK010000071.1:0-15032 GCA_964493525.1 uncultured Phycisphaeraceae bacterium
AGGCAGAAGGGAGCTTGACTGCGAGACCTACAAGTCGAGCAGGTGCGAAAGCAGGGCTTAGTGATCCGGCGGTGCAGTGTGGAATGGCCGTCGCTCATCAGACAAAAGGTACTCCGGGGATAACAGGCTGATCTCCCCCAAGAGTCCATATCGACGGGGAGGTTTGGCACCTCGATGTCGGCTCATCGCATCCTGGGGCTGAAGAAGGTCCCAAGGGTTTGGCTGTTCGCCAATGAAAGCGGTACGCGAGCTGGGTTCAGACCGTCGTGAGACAGGTCGGTCCCTATCCGGCGTGGGTGTAGGAGATTTGAGGGGGTTTGCCTTTAGTACGAGAGGATTGGGGCGGACGGCCCTCTGGTGTACCAGTTGTCCCGCTCGGGGCAGCGCTGGGTAGCTAAGGCCGGAACGGATAAACGCTGAAAGCATATAAGCGTGAAACCTTCCCCGAAACATGATCTCCCCATCAGGCTCCTGGAAGACTACCAGGTTGATAGGCCGGGTGTGTAAGCGCAGTAATGCGCTCAGCTAACCGGTACTAATAAGCCGATCGACTTGACTACTTTTTTCCGTTTCCCCTGCATTGACAGGGGACTCATCGGCGCTCGCAAGTTATTGCGATTAGGGTCGATTCCACGGTTCCTTCTTACAAAATCCCCGGTGACGATATCGGTCTGGCTACACCCGTTCCCATTCCGAACACGGTCGTTACGCAGGCCGAGCCGATGGTATTGGCAAACACCGAGAGAGTAGGTCATTGCCGGGGTCTTATTCGTGGGCTCGAGAGCGCGGCGCGCTCTCGAGCCTATTTTTTTTCCCCGATGATTCTCGAGCGGGGAAAAGTGGTCGGGGCGACCGGATTTGAACCGGCGACCTCGTGCTCCCAAGGCACGCACTCTACCCCTGAGCTACGCCCCGACATGGTCCACGAACGCCCGACGCAATCCTGTATGCGGCGGCGTGCTGCGATTCTACCGATCGCTTTCCGGGATTCGATCTCGCGGCTGAGAGGCGGCGTTCGATCGTGGGTCGCCGGTGAAATGGTGCGGTGGGTTCAATATCGGCGGATGAGACCGATGACGACGCCGCGGACATCGGCTTCCGAGACGAGGATCGGCTTCATCTTCGGATTCGAGGGCTGGAGTCGGATCTGGTCCGAGTCCTGGTAAATGCGCTTCAGGGTCACGCGTCCGTCGGAAACCGCTGCAACGACGATGTCGCCCGGGGTTGGGCGCCGTTGTCGATCGATCAGGACGAGATCGCCGTCGTGGATGTGGTCTTGGATCATGCTGTCGCCGGCGACGCGAAGCAGGTGATATGCGCCGGGCGATTGGAGCCAAGAGGAGACATCGAAGGTCTCTGGAGCTTCGAACGGCTCGGATGGATCTCCCGCTCGCACCGTCCCCAAGATGGGAAGGACGATCCGATCTGCATCGGCCCGGGAGGCACGGCGCGGGTCGGTCGGGAGCTGGATTCCACGGGCCCGATTTCGATCGCGCTGGAGTGCGCCCTTTCGCTCCAGCGTTCCGAGATGTTCGTGAATCGTGACGCGGGAGACGCCGAAGTGCCGCGCGATCTCTTCGAGCGTGGGGGCGATCGATTCCCTGGCGATGAACTGCCGGACGAAATCGAGCACCTGGAGTTGTCGTCGCGTCAGGTACATCTTGGCCGGCCGAAGAGCTGCGGGGCCGGCGATTCAAGGGACCGAGCGGTCAGATGAAAAGAAGGAGCGCGAGGACGAGGGTCATCACCAGGACGACGAACCCATCACGGCCCAAGGCAGATCGGAACATGGTCGATATCCTTTCGCTCTCGCCTTTGTGTTTGCGGGCGGGATCCTACCGAACGAAACACGAACGGCAAGCGGATTCATGATTCGTTCTTCCGCAAGCTTCCTCGTCCCCGGAACCCCATGACCAACGTCGTTGAACCAATGGAGCAGCGGCGGCTCGCGTTCGATCCGCTCGGGCCGCGCTACGTCCAAGTCCACCCGAGTGAGTGCGTGGGAGGCGGCGAGACGGACGTCATCGTCATCGGCGGCGGCGTCGCCGGGATCAGCGCCGCTTTGGAAGCTGCGCGCCACGGGCGTGTGCTGATCGTCACGAAAGGCCCGCTCGAGGAATCGAATACCCGATACGCGCAAGGGGGGATCGCCGCGGTCCTCGGCGAGGACGACAGCGTCGAGGCGCACGTCGACGACACCATGCGCGCGGGAGCCGGGCTGTGTCACATGGACGTCGTGCGCCAGGTGGTCGAGGAAGGGCCGCGCGCCATCCGGCGATTCATCGAGATGGGTGGGTCGTTCGACAAGGGCAGCGCCGGAATCGCGCTGTCGCGTGAAGGCGGACATTCGCAGGGGCGCGTCGTGCATTCGCGGGGCGATGCGACCGGCCTCGAGATCCAAACGGTTCTCGCGGCGCGTGCTCGAGCGGAACCGAGCATCCGCGTCATGGAGGAGACGTTCGTCGTCGACCTTGCGACCGCCGACTCGGCGATCGTCGGTGCGATTCTCCTCGGCCGTTACGGCCGGCCCGAACTCATCCGCTGCAAGGCCGTGGTGCTGGCGACCGGCGGCGCGGGCTGCATCTACCGCGAGACGTCGAATCCGTCCGTCGCGACCGGCGATGGCATCGCCGTCGCCTACCGTGCTGGCGCGCTGTTGCGCGGCCTCGAGTTCGTCCAGTTCCATCCCACGACGCTGTACATCGCGGGCGCACCGCGTCTGTTGATCTCGGAAACGGTGCGAGGAGAGGGCGGCATCCTGGTCGATCGCGACGGCAAGCGATTCATGCAGGAGGTCGATCCCCAAGCCGAGCTCGCACCGCGCGACGTCGTGAGTCGCGGCATCGTGCGCCAGATCGCGAAGAGTGGCGACTCGTGCGTTTACCTCGATGTGCGACACATCCCGGCCGACCACTTCCGCGTGCGGTTCCCGGGCATCTCGCGCGTGCTCGACGAATACGGCGTCGACTTCACCCGCGAGCCGATCCCCGTCCACCCCGCCGCTCACTTCCTGATGGGGGGCGTCGTCGCCGACGTCGAGGGGCGCACGGGGACGCCGGGACTGTTCGCCGCCGGCGAGGTCGCGTCGACCGGACTGCATGGCGCGAACCGACTCGGCTCGAACTCACTTCTCGAAGGGTTCGTGTGCGGAGTCCACGCCGGCCGCAACGCCGCGGCGTCACGCGATGTCCGAGCCACGCGCTTCGACGACGGCGATCGCCCGGACGAGGCCGAGCAGTGGACGCTTGATCGGTTCGACCTCTGGAACGCGTTGAAATCGACGATGTGGCGCCGCGTGGGGATCGAGCGCCACGGATCGGAACTCCGCCACGCGGCGGAGAAGCTCGACCGTTGGTCGCGCCCCCTGTTCCGCACGCGATTCAAGGACGCCGGCGGCATCGAGCTCGTGAACGCGATGACGCTCGCGCGCCTCGTGACCCACGGAGCGGAAGCGCGGCTCGAGAGTCGCGGCGCGCACTTCCGCCTCGATTTCCCGGAACGTGACGACGTCCACTGGCGATGCGATCAGGTCATGTCGCGCGTCGCGCGTGGAGCGAGCTGAATTCACCGACGACCGGTCAGCGCGGGATCCAGACCAACGAGTCCTTCGGGATGCGTCCCGCGGTGTCGGCGTGGATCGATTCATTGGCGCGGATGAGTGGCGCGACGCGATCCGCAACGCCGTAGAACCGTCGCGCGAGATCGCGCCACGATTCCTTGCCGGTCGCGGTGAACGTGTCGCAACGCTCGACGCGGATCACGAGCGGCTGCCCGATCTTCAGTTCGCTCGGGTTCCGGATCGCGTTGTCCTTCGCGATCCGATCCACGATGTCGCGTCGATCCGAGCCCAGGTACTCGCGCGCGATCGACGCCAGGCTGTCTCCCTCGCGCACCGAGTAGTGGAACTCGCGCGGCGCGACCGGGGGGATGCGGACCTGCGGCCTTCGACCGGCTTCTTCCAACCCCGTGAGCTGCGTTTGCGGATGCTCCTCGGCGTCCGCGTCGATGCGCGCCCGCGGAGGAGGCTCCGACGTCGCCATCGGAATCGACGTCTCGGCGCCGGCGTCGTCGCCGCCGAGCACGATGCGGTACGACGTCGTGGAACGCGTGTCCGCAGTCGCCTGCTTGCCGGCGCCGCGCGAGCCGAGTTCGACCCACGCCACGCCGGCGATCGCGATCAGCATCACGATGAGGATGCCGAGCAACTTGCGTATCACCGCTGCCTCCCCGCCGTTCGCGCCGCCGGGCGCGACAGAGGCGGACGATTATGCGACCGCCGGCGCTCCCGGAGCACCGGTGCGGCGCGCGTGCTTCTGCTTCTCCCACTTGTCGAACCACACGATGATCGGGCTCGCGATGAACACCGTCGAGTAGGTACCGGTGATCACGCCCATCAGCATGACGAAGGAGAACCCTTCGAGGACGTTGCGCTGCCCGTAGTTCATGATGAACAGCACGAGCAACGCCATGAACACAGTGAACGACGTGAGGATCGTGCGGCTCATCGTCTGGTTCAGCGAGACGTCGACGACCTCAGAGAGCGGCCGTCCCGGCATGCGCGGGATGTTCTCGCGCACGCGGTCGTAGATGACGATCGTGTCGTTGATCGAGTAACCGACGATCGTGAGGAATGCGCCGACCATCGTGAGGTCGAGCTCGACGTTGACGATGCCGAGCCGGTGCGCCAGGGCCGCGGCGCCCATGCAGAACATGACGTCGTGGAACAGCGCGATCACGCCCGCCATGCCCCACCAGAACTCGCGGAAGCGGAGACGCACGTACACGAGGATGCCGACCAGCGAGAGCAAGAGCGCGATGATCGCGTCGTTCGTGAGCTTCTTGCCGACCTTGCCGCCGATGAACTCGCTCTCGGGCATCGGCTCGGAGAGGCGGTTCTTGCCCGGCAGGTTCGTCAGCGAAGCCGTCGCTTCGCCTTCGACCCGATCCGCCGTCACTTCGGAGTTGTAGGCCGCGCGAACGTGGTAGCTCGTGGTGGGGGAGGCGCCGCCGTTCGGTGCGACCGACTGCACGGTCATCTGATCGCGGAGCCGACCTTCGACAACGGATTGATCGATCGGCAGTGCGAAGTTCGCGTCGAAGTCGGCGATCCAGCGCTGCGCCGCTTCATCTTTCGTGACCGTCGGCGTGGTGAGTCCGTCAGGAAGCAGCTTGTCGTGGAGAGCGGCGCGGAGCTGGTCGACGTATCGGTCACGCTCGGCGTCCGGGTTCGCCGCGGCCGCGCCCGCCTTGGCCGCGATCTTGATGAGGTAGTCGCGTGAGCCCGCCGCAGTGCTCGACTCGCCGCCTTCGATGTCCTTCATCGTGACGACCTCGGCGCCGGGGTACTTCGCGGTCACGAGGTTGAAGACCTCCGCTTGCGGCGTCGGCTCCCTCAGCCGCACATGCGCCGAGAAGCCGCCCGCGAAATCGAGCCCCTTCAGGTCATCGATGTCGTGGAAGAACAGGAAGACGCCGCTGCCGACGACGACGATCGAACCGATCAAGCAGCTCTTGAACAGCTTCGTGTACTGGACGCTTCCGACGCCGATGATCTTCATCATCTTCAGCGTCTTGAACCAATCGCGCGCAAGCCCGATCGCGAACAGCACCTTGGATCCGGCGATCGCGGCGAACATCGTCGTGAGGATGCCGAGCATCAGCGTCACGGCGAACCCGCGGATCGGGCCGCTGCCCTTCCAGTACATGATTGCACCGGCGAGGAACGTGGTCGCCTGCGCGTCGAAGATCGTCACGAACGCGCGGTCGAAGCCGTTCTTCACCGCCTGCGCGAGCGTCTTGCCCTTCTCACGCTCTTCACGCACGCGTTCGTTGATGAGGATGTTCTGGTCGACCGCCATGCCGATCGTCAGCACGATGCCCGCGATGCCGGGCAGCGTGAGCGTCGCTTGCAGGAATCCCATTCCGCCGACGAGCAGGTAGATGCCGAGCAACAGCGTCAGGCACGAGATGATCCCCGACGCCTGGTAGTACACGCAGATGAACCCGAGCACGAGGATCGACGCCCACAAGCCCGCGATGACGCCGGTGCGGATCGAGGCTTCGCCGAGCGTCGGACCGATCGTCGCCTTGGAGAGCTTCTCCGGCGTCACGCGCAGCGAACCGGAGCGCAGCACCGTCTGCAGGTTCTTCAACTCGTCCGGTTTGAACCCGTTCAGGCCGCCCTCGATGATGCCGTGGTCCGAGATGCGTCCGTGCAGCTCGGGATGACTCGAGACCTCGTTGTCGAGAAGGATCGCCATCTGCCGACCGAGGTGACCGCCGGTGAACTCACCGAACGCCGCCGCGCGGCTGCTCTTGATCTCGAAGCCGAGTCCGGTGTGACCGTATTGGTCCGGCGACGGATAGACGCGCTCGATGTCCTCGCCGGAGAACTGGATCGCGGGATCGAACTCGATCAACACGAACGGGAAGGCGCGGTACGCCTCGGGTCGCTCGTCGATCGTCTTCTGCGAGTAGGGGAGCCAGCGATAGACGCCGCCGCCCGGCTGCTTGATGTCGAACTGCGAGAGGTCGACGCCCTTCGGAGTCCAGACGCGGCCTTCCTTCGTGAGTCCATCGAGGTACTTGCGCACCTTCTCGCGCTCTTCGGACTCGTTCACGACTCCGGCCTTCGAGTCCGCGACGAGGCGGAACTCGAGGCGTCCAAGGCTCTGGATCACCTTTTCGTACGACTCGGATTCGACCATCGACACGCCCGGCAGCTCGATCGCGATCTCGTCCTGGCCGTGGCGGACCGTGGAGATTTCCTTCACTCCGAGCGCGTCGAGGCGGTTCTTGAAGGTCTCGATGGTCCCTTCCATCGTCTTCTCGCGCTCTTCCGGCTTCACGTTGTCGAGCGGAACGCGGTAGCGGAGCGCCGTGCCGCCCTTGAGATCGAGGCCGAGCGCGAGGTCGACCTCGACGTGGAACCACTCCTCATGGTCGAGCCGGTCGCGCGGGACCTGCAGGATCGAACCGGACGGCCGCTCGACGAACAGCGTCGTGTCCGTCTCGTGGTCGAGCGTGCCGACGACGATCGTGCCGTCCTTCAACACGAAGTGACTGCGGCGCTGGAACAGGCCGACGGTCGCGAGCGCGATCGAGGCGATCACGATGAACACCGTGAGTCGCAGGTTCGGCAGGAGGGTCTGGGTCGTGGTCATGGACGCGGGGTTTCCGTGGGGCGCCGCCGGCGCGGCGCCGTGAGCTCGATCACTCGCGATGGGTCGCTTCGGTCACGCTCAGGACGTGGTTTCGACGGTCTCGTTGGTGCGCGCGCGCTCCTTCATGCGCGCGGCCTTGCCGTGGCGTCCGCGGAGATAGAAGAGCTTCGCGCGGCGCACGCGGCCGTGGCGCTTCACGCGCACGCCCGCGATCTTCGGCGAATGCACCGGGAAGATGCGCTCGACGCCCTCGCCCTGGACGATTCGTCGGACCGTGAACATGCGCCGCGTGCCGCTGCCGCGGATGGCGATGACCACTCCCGAGAACAGCTGGATGCGCTCCTTGTCGCCTTCCGCGATCCGCACCTCGACGTCGACGCTGTCGCCGACCTCGAACTTCGGAGCCTCGGGCTTCAAGTGCTTCTTCTCGATCTCTTGCATCAGGTTCATCGTGCACCTCGTCGTTCGCGCGTCACGCGCTGTCGTTCGTGGATCGCATCGGAGCGGTCGCGGCGCCCGCGCGGGCGCGCCGCCGATCTCTTGCTTCGGTCCGCGCGAGCGATTGCTCGCGCCGCCAGTGTTCGATCGCACCGTGATCTCCCGAGACCAGAACCTCGGGCACGGCCATCCCGCGGAACTCGCGCGGGCGGGTGTATTGGGGAAACTCGACGATCTCGCCCGCGGCGTCGGAGAACGAGTCGTCGCGCGACGAGCGCTCGTCGCCGAGCACGCCGGGCAGCAGTCGAGCGATCGCGTCGATCAGGACCATCGCGGGGACTTCGCCGCCGGAGAGCACGTAGTCGCCGATCGAGATCTCCTCGAACGACAACCCGAGGCGGACGCGTTCGTCGACGCCCTCGTACCGGCCGCAAAGGATCGACAACTCGGGAACATGCGCAAGCCGCTCCGCGGTCGCCTGGGTGAACGGCGCGCCGGCGGGCGTGAGCAGCACGCGATGCGTGGGACCGGCCGTGGCTTCGAGCGCTTCGACCGCGGCGAAGATCGGCTCGGGCTTGAGCAGCATGCCGGGGCCGCCGCCGAACGGACGGTCGTCGACCGTGCGATGGCGATCGGTCGAGTAGGTGCGGAAGTCGATCCGGTTCACGGAGAGGGCGCCCCGATCCTGCGCGATGCGCACGATGCTCGATCCCAGGAAGCCGTCGAAGGCTTCCGGAAACAAGGTGAGGACGTGGATCCGCATCGACACGCTTCGGGTTCCGTTCCCCGGTGCGCCCGGCTCGCGGACGGCGAAGTTCTGCGAGGGGGACAAAAGGGGGCTATGCTACCGCGCTTCGAATCGCGGTCAAGCGAACGATCGGACGGAGGTTAGGGCGACGCGCATGTTCACCGGGCTGGTCGAGGGGACGGGCACCTGCCGGTCCGCGCGGGTGACTTCCGAAGGGGCGACGATCGACGTCGACCTCGGTCCGTTCGCACAAGGCGTCAAGGTGGGCGACTCGGTCGCGATCGCGGGCTGCTGCCTGACCGTGACCCGAGTCGACGCGGACACGGCTTCGTTCACGATGGTCCCCGAGACGCTCGCCCGGACCCATCTCGGCCGGCTCTGCGCGGGAGCGCGGGTCAACATCGAGCGACCGCTGGCTCTCGGCGACCGGCTCGACGGTCACCTCGTCCAGGGCCACGTCGACGGGATCGGGACGGTGACTGCCGTCCGCACCCGCGGGATCGAACGCGACGTCGCCGTCGCGCTGCCCGCGGATCTCGCACGCTTCGTCGTCGAGAAGGGGTCGATCGCAGTCGACGGTGTGAGCCTCACGGTCGCACGCGCGACTTCCGACGGGTTCGAGGTCGCGCTGATCCCGCTCACGTGCGAGAAGACCACGCTCGGCGCGTTGCGCGCGGGAGACCACGTCAACATCGAGGTCGACGTGTTCGCGAAATGGATGGAGCGGATGCTCGCGCCGCGTGCGAACGGATTCACTTCACGATCGTGAGCGAGCGGATGATGTCGACGAAGGCTTCGTCGTCGAACTCCGCCGCGACACCGCCGCCGTTCAGCAGCAGCATCCGGTCGCCGAATTCTGCCGCGCCGAGGAAGTAGCGCGCGCTCTCACCGCCCAGCTTTCCCGGGTTCATCGCCGCGATCCGCCAGCGCACCGTCGTGCCGTCGCCCGTCGCGGTCGAGCTCGGCGCCTCGAGCGTCGTCAGCGGGTGGTGATCCCAGCGCGTCGTCGCTCGCTCGTACATCGGTCGGAGCTCGCTCGCCGGTCCGAACATGATGAACAGCTCCTGCGCCGCGAGTCGCGACCGGAGGTAAGCGACGCGAGTCGAGAACGAGGGAAGCTCGGGAAACCAGATCTGGCCGAGGTACGGAGTGCGCGAAGTGAACGGATCGACCACGACCCATTGCGGAGGAAGCCGATAGTGGAGTCGCCCGTCCGCGAGCGCAGCGAACGCCGGGCAACCGGAGCGCGCCTCCGACGTGGTCGGCAGTCGGAGCACGGCGGCGACTCCGAGCAGCAGGATCAACGCCAGACCGCACGCGATTCGAATGAACCCGATCATCTCGCGGACCTCCGCACGAGTGATCGGCAAACGCGCGGGGGGATCTGAACCGGACGATCGGAACCGGGTCAGCGATATCCGGCGCGCAGCTTCTCGGAGTAATCGGCGCGCGCGAGCCCGAACGGCCGTCCGCGCGCAACGTCGTCGGCGAACTCGAGCGCCGCGGATCGCAGCCGTTGCGATGCATCGTCGATCCGCTCGCGCAGATCCGGCGACGCGGAGGCCGAGAGCGGGATCCGCTCCGGTGACGACGCGAGTTCGCGGAACGCGCCGAGGACGTAGCCGCCGAACACGTTGCGCGGCGCGGTGAACTCGATCCACGGCCGGTCGTCGGTAATCGGCCCGCGCGCCGCGGCGAGCGACGAGAACCGCTCGAGCGTCGCGTTCCCGCCGAACCAGCATCCGAGCAGATCCTCGACGCGCCGAATGCCGATCCCCGCGAGCGTCGAGCGCAGCGGCTCGCGCAGCATCTCGAACGCGGCGGCGTCCGGGTCGATCACGATCGGCGACGGTGAGCCGAGCAGCACGAGGTCGTAACCCGTCATCCACGCGGACGCGTGCGGGAACACCGATCGGAACGTGAGGACGATGCCGGCGACGTCCTCCTCCGACAACTCATACAAGGGGATCCACTGCGACATCAGACCGTCCGGCGCGAGGTGGTCACGCGCGAGGCGGTAGTACTCCTGGCTGTACAAGAACGCGGTTCCCGCGATCCACGGGTGGATCGGGTCGGCGGAGATCAGGTCGTAGGTCTCGCGCGAGCGGCGCAGGTACGCGCGCCCGTCGTCTTGCACCAGGTGCACGTTCTTCCGGTCGAGCACGCCGCCGGTCCATCGGTCGAAGAGCGGGCACGCTTCGATGACGCCGGAGCTCAACTCGACGATCGTCACCGACTCTCCGCCGGGCATCGCGAGCGCGCCGGACGACATCCCCGTCCCGAGCGCGATCGAGAGGATGCGATCCGTGTGCGGGCGGATGAGCGTGGGGATGAATCCGAGCAGGTACTGCAGTCGGCGGTCCATCAACAGCGACGTCGCGACCACCTTTCCATCGACGAGGAGGCAACGCACCGGCTCCTGCTCGGACGCGTCGCGCACCTGCTCGACGCGCACCGCGGACGCCGCGGCTTCGCGATAGAAGAGGATCTCGACGTCGTCGCTCGCGAGCGCGGGCGGACCGCGACGCAATCCGACCGCGAGCACCACCGCCGCGGCGACTGCCGTCGCGAGGAGCGCGAGAACGCCGCGTCGTCGCGGCGCCTCGCCGCACCGGGCGGCGAGTGCGAGGAGCACGCCTGCCGCGACGATCGCGACCGCGGCCATCGTCCAGGCAGCGACACGAAGTCCGAACGTCGGCAACAAGAAGAACCCGGCGACGAGCGAGCCGGCGATCGAGCCCGCGGTGTTCACGCCGTACACGAGGCCCGCGCCGTCGCGCACGCGTCGGATCGCCGCGGGGAGGAACGCACCGGAGACGAGAGTCACCGGCAGGAACGTGAGCGCGGCGAGAGTCATCGTTCCGATCAGGTACCCGAGCAGGCCGAGGCCGGGTTGATCTTCGCCGAGGTTGCGGCCTCCGAGCATCGGGTCGACGTCGCCTCCGCCGCCGTCGAGGACGCCGAGCCTCCAGCGCAGGAGCTGCATGCCGAGGCCGACCGAGCCGGCGAGAACGATCGCGGACCACGCGAGTGCGGTGATCGGCGCGGAACGACGCGCGAGCGGACCGCCGAGGAACGCGCCGCCCACGCCGATCCCCAGCAGGAACGTCGCGAGGACCGCGGCGAACGCGTGCACGGTCCCACCCATGAATCCGATGAGCAGCCGATTGCCGACCACCTGCATGCCGACGACCGACGCGCCGATCAGCGCGACCGCGAGCAGGAGCAGGATCGGCGGACGTCTCGACGACGCGACCGGCGGCTCCGTCGCCGCGGGGCGCGGGGCGCCGGCGGACCGGCCGAGCGCGAACGCCGAGAGCGCGAGCACGAAGTTCCCCGCCGCCGCGATCGACGACGTCGCGCGCTGGCCGAACTCGGGCAGCAGAAGGAACGCGCACGAGATCGCGCCGACGAACGCGCCGATCGTGTTCCATCCGTACACGCGACCGACGCCCCGCGCGTCGCGCGCGTCCCCGCCGTCGATCGCGCGGACGAGCAGAGGAAACGTCGCTCCCATCAGGAGCGCGGGCAGTCCGATCAGCACGAACGCGAACGCGACGATCGCCCACGGAACGGCCGCGCCGCCCGCCGTCGGGGGCGCGAACACCTCGAGTCGGGTCAGTCGCTCGCACGCACGGAACAGCAGCGGGCTCGCCAGGCCGAACGCGCCGATGCACGCTTCGAGCGCGGCATACCCGACGAGCGGTCGCGCGATCGGTGCGCGCGCGAGCCGCCGCCCGCAGAGCCACGCTCCGAGTCCGAGTCCGCCGAGGAACGCCGCGACCACTGCCGCCACCGCGTGGATCGCGGCGCCGAACAAGAGCGTCAGCGCGCGGAAGAACACGACCTCGTAGACGAGCGCGACCGCGCCCGAGGCGGACGCGACCGCGAGCACGGCGAACGCGGCGACCGGGGGGCGGGTGGCGTCGATCGCGCGCGGCCGGGGCATGGCGCGGGACTGTAGCAGCGCCGCGCGCGCGCGCCTTCGGTCTTGCGCCGGATCAGCACACCCGCGGAGTTCACCGAGCATCGCGCGCGCGCCGAGCGCTCGCCGAGCTCCCGGCGTCCCGGCGCTCGAACGACGAGAATCGCGCGATCGGAGCCGTGGACCGAATCGTCGTGGCCGTGCGCCGCGTCGACCGACCGTGTGTGCCGACGCGGGCACAGACCGTGCTAACGTCCCGATCGCTTTTCCCGCGCTTTGCAGTCAGGAGACCCATGAACGAACGTCGCTCCCACCGAGTGCTGCCGCGCCTGCTCGCGGTGCTGTCTTCCGCCGTGTTCCTGATCGCGCCCGCGATCGCCGCTCCCGCCGGACCGAACGGCCAGGGCGACGACGTGGTCGCGAAGAAGAAGGTGGTGGAGATCAAGATCACCGGGAACGCATCGGAGGATCCGGCGCCGGAGAACCCGTTCGGTCCCGCGCAGCGGAACTTCCGCAGCAAGCTGATCTGGCTGCGCCAGATCGCGGCGGATCCGAAGGTCGCGGGCGTGCGACTCGAAGTGAAGTCCGCCCCCGACTTCGCTCACTCGATCGACCTGATGAACGAGCTGCGCAAGGTGAAGGCCGCAGGCAAGAAGATCGTCTGCTACTCGGAGTCGCTCGATCAGCGCACGCTCGTGTTCGCGTCGCTCGCGGATCGTCTCTCGGTTCCGCCGTCGGGCGGCATCGGCCTCGAGGGCCTCGCGATCCAGTCGATGTATCTGAAGGAGCTGTTCGCGCTCCTCGACGTGAAGTTCCACGTCCTCCACATCGGCAATTACAAGACGGCCTACGAGGAGTTCGCCGCCGACGGGATGTCGAAGGAGCAGCGCGAGGTGCTCGGACTCCTGCTCGACGAGTACTACAAGCAGATGCTCGACACGATCGCTCAGAACCGCGGCATCGATCGCGCGCAGGTCGACGTGGCGTTCGATCACATGCTGGTCGAGCCCGACGAGGCGGTGAAGCTCGGGCTCATCAACGCGGTCGAGTACGAGGACCAGTTCCGCCGCCAGTGCGAGACGGTCTTCGGCGGCCCGTTCGAAGTGGACGACAGCTATGGCGACGCGAGCAAGGAAGACCTCGAGAAGATGCTCGAGAGTCCGTTCGCGCTGTTCTCGATGCTGCCGAAGCTCTTGAAGCCGGAGCAGCCGAAGCTGAAGGACGCGCCGCGGATCGCCATCGTCTACGCGACGGGTCCGATCGAGAGCGGCAAGAGCCAGCGCGGCTTCGACGGCAGCGTGTCGGGGATGGGCAGCGAGACGATCGTCGAGGCGCTCGACAAGGCGCGCGACGACGACTGGGTCAAGGCGGTCATCCTGCGCGTGAACAGCCCCGGTGGTTCCGCACTCGCGAGCGACATGATCAACCGCGCGGTGGTGCGCTGCCGCGAGAAGAAGCCGGTCATCGCGTCGATGGGTTGGGTCGCCGGGTCCGGCGGTTACTGGATCTCGATGAACTGCGACAAGATCATCGCGCAGCCGAGCACCATCACCGGCTCGATCGGCGTGGTCGGAATGCTGCCGGACGTGTCGGCGACGCTGAAGCGCTTCGGCGTGAAGGTGGAGACCGTGACGCGCGGTCCGCACGGAGAAGACCTCGCGATGATGAAGGCCGGTCCGAGCGAGTTCTTGAAGACCACGATCACCGAATCGATGAAGCGCGTTTATGACCGCTTCGTCGCCAAGGCGGCGGAAGGCAGGCACATGGATCCGAAGCAGCTCGAACCGCTCGCCCGCGGCCGCGTGTGGACGGGACGCCAGGCGCTCGACTTGAACCTGGTCGACCAGCTCGGCGGACTCGACGACGCGATCGCGCTCGCGTGCCAGCTCGGCGGCGGCCTCGACCCCGCGACCGCCGAAGTCGCCGAGTATCCGCTCGCGCCGAACCTCTTCGACACGATCCAGGATCAGCTCGGCGAGATGACGACGACCGGCGTCCGCGGCAGCGCGGCGCGCATCGCGCTCGCGTCGCTCGGACTCGAGGACTGGGTCGGCACCGTCGACGGCTTCCTGCACGAGCGCAGCGCGCTCGATCCGGCGAACGTGCAGTGCGTGATGCCGTTCGCGTTCACCGTGAAGTAAGCGCCGAACCGCGTTCGACGCCGATCGCCGTCACCGGGCCGGACTCACGGCCTCGTGACGGCGATCGCGTTGGTGAGCTGTCGGAACGGACCGAAGGTCGAGACGATCGCCTGGATGGGGACGGTGAAGCCGCTTTGGAAGCCTGCGGGCCACGTCGAGACGAGATCACGCTCCGCGTTCGCGTCGAGCGAGTTCGCCGGCGTGCCGGAGTCGGAGCGCATCACGGGGATCGGATGGAACGGATCGGGGGACGGGGAGCCGGGCGAGCCGACGACGAGCGTGTTGCCCGAGTTCGCGAGCGCGGGGCCGAACGACTTCTCCGCGTTCGCATCGGACGCGACGAAGGTCGCGCCCTGATGCCAGGTCACACCGGTGTTCTCGTCCACGCGAACCCGCCCGCATGGAATCCTCCGCGGGTCGGGATGCGCAGGTTTCTAACCCGCGCGCGCCGGCGCGAAGACGCGCGGCTGCGGCGACCGGTTCAGCCGAGCTCGAGCTGTCGCTTGGCGTCGACGACGTCGCGGTTGATGCGCTCGATGACGCGCTCGAGCTTCTCGCCGAACTCCCGCTTCCCCTTCACGGCCTTCTTCAACTGGCGCAGCACCTGCACGGTCAGG
>CAZBOK010000072.1:0-15022 GCA_964493525.1 uncultured Phycisphaeraceae bacterium
GTCGGCGCCTACCAGTTCGTCGATCGGCCGATCGACGAACTGGTAGGCGCCGACGTCCTCGATCGCGGCGCTCACCGCGTCGGCGCCGGGACGCGGGTCGCGCACGCAGCGGAAGCCGACCGAGTTGAGCGCGGTGTTCGGGCCGGTCGCCTGCCGCAGCGCCGACAACAGCTCGACGCGATCGCTCAGGAACGATCCGCCGCGCACGACGAACGCATCGCGGTTGAACACCGCGGTGAAACGATCGTCGTCCTTGTGGTGCGCGAGCTTCGCGCGCAGCGCCCCGCCTTCCGGGTACGCGACGAACCGCGAGCTGGTCCACTCCCACACGTTGCCCGCGAGATCGAGCACGCCGAACGGGCTCGCGCCGCTCGCGTGGGTGCCGACCGGGTCGCTGCCGAAGCGGCGCGCGTCGGACATCCCGCAGCGCGCGCGCTCGGCGCCGCGCGTCCGGTCGGGCTGCGACGCGCTGTCCGCCATCAAGGACGGGGTCGGATCGGCGCCGTCGAACGCGTTGCCCCACGGCCACAGCCGGCCTTCCCCGCCGCGGGCGGCGTACTCCCACTCGATCTCCGTCGGGAGTCGCTTTCCGGCCCAACGGGCGAACGCCTTCGCTTCCGCGAGCGTGACGCAGGAGACCGGATGCTTCTCCTCGCCGGCCGGGATCCGGCCGTCCTTCCACGCATACTCCTGCAGCTCGGCGCTCGGCGCGCGGCCGGTCGCGGTCAGGAACGCCTGCCACTGCGCGTTCGACACCTCGGTCCGATCGATCCAGAACGCGCCGACGTCGACCGCATGGCGCGGCACCGCCGCCGCGAGGAGCTCGAGCTGCTCGCGCCCGTCGATGCCGAGCACCGCGACATCTTGTGCGTCGAGCCCGATCACCGCACGACCGGCCGGGACCGCGATCATCCCCGCGTTCGAATCGCCGGCGCGCGCGAGCGGCGTGAACATCGGGAGCGCGATGAGAAGGATGCCGGTGACGGATGCCAGCGGACCAGAAACGCGCATCGTGAGTCCTCCGACTGCGAAGGGGTCGGTCGAACCTCGTACCGGTCGGCCGCGATCGGGAAACCGATCGCGGTCGTCGGCGGCGCGCGCGAGTCGCTTCGTTACCGGTACCGGCGCGAGGCGCTAGACCAACGGTTCGGAGGCGCGCGAAGTTCGGAGCTGATTTCGCACCCTGCCCGGGCGCTTCCGTTCGAACGCCGCTCATTCGCTGCGAGTGCCCTGGGCGGGCCACCTTGCGTGAGAACTCAGAGCCCGGTAGCGTAGCCCGGTCTGACTCCGCGTCAGAAAACCCGTTCGGATTGACCCGGAGGCACCGAGAGCCGGGGCGTTGTTCTCGGCCTCTTCTCGCATTGCCTTCGCGGAGGAATTTCATGGCGAGCCGCACCGGCGACCATCCCGAGCACACGCACGTCGAGCACTTGACCGGCTCCTCGGGAGGCGCCGTCGTCTGGGTCCGCGAGATGGTCCGCAACTCACCGTGGATCTTCATGTCGATCGCGGTGCACGTGATCGCGATCGCGATCTTCGCCGTCGTGAAGATGGCGTCGCACGATAAGCCGCCCGAGCAGGCGCCGACCGCGATCCAGATGTCGAAGACGGAAGACACGCAGGAGCTCGAGCCGCCGCCGGAGGTCATCGACCGCAAGGCGATCCCGAAGAACGAAGAGGCTGAGGTCGTCACGTTCGACGAAGACGTCTTCATGCCCGACACGGCGACCGACACGCCGACCGGCTCCGAAGCGGACCTCCCGGACGTCGGCTTCACCGGCGGCACGTCGGCGGGCGTCGGTTCGGGCGGCCACTTCGGCGTCGCGCCGTCGGCGTTCGTCTCGCGCAAAGTCGGCGGCCGCGGCAAGGGCGGCCCGGGCCGCGCGACGCAAGGCACCGAGGAAGCGGTTCTCTTCGGTCTCACCTGGCTGTGCCGCCACCAATCGCCCGACGGCTCGTGGGATCCGGAAGTCGCGCGCGAGCGCTGCCTCGCCGATCGCCCCTGCCTCGGCGACAAGAAGGAGATGCTCGCGAAGGAGTTCACCGTCGGGCTCACCGGCCTGTCGCTGCTCGCCTTCCTCGGCGCGGGATACAACTTCGACTCGAAGCAGTACGTGACCGATCGCGTCACGCAGCAGAAGTACCGCTTCGGCGACGTCGTGAAGCGCGGCCTCGACTACCTGAAGTCGCAGCAGAAGGAGGACGGCTCCTTCCACGACCCCGGCCAGCAGTACATGTACAACGAGATCCTCGGCTCCTTCGCGTTGTCGGAGGCCTACGGACTCTCGAACAACCGCTACTGGAAGGATCCCGCGCAGAAGGCGATCGACTTCCTCTGCAGCGCGCAGCGTCCCGCGCCGGGCGGCACCGGCCTGTGGGGTTGGCGGTACAAGCCGCGGAAGATGATCGAGGACGACCGCGCGAACTTCCCGGACGACGCCACCTACCAGAAGGAACTCACCGACTCCGACACGTCCGTCACGACGTGGGCGATGATGGCGCTCAAGTCGGCGAAGGCGTCGAAGCTGCACGTGCCGGAAGAGAACCTCGCCGGCGCGATGAAGTTCATCGAGGCGATGACCGGCCAGAAGGGGCTCGTCGGCTACCTGAAGCCGGAGGAAGCGGGCGTCGAGGTCATCGGCCCGAAGGCGGGCGCGTTCAACTATCACATCGCGACGATGTCGGCGCTCGGCATGTGCGCGCGCATCTTCGTCGAGACGAACCTCGACGATCCGTTCCTGACGCAGGCGGCGGACGTGCTGGTGAAGGACCTGCCGAAGGTCGCGAAGGAGAACAACAAGAGCCCCGTCGATTACTACTACTGGTACTACGGCAGCATGGCGTTGAACCAGATCGACGGACCGGACTCGCCGAAGAAGACGGGCAAGTATTGGGGCCCGTGGAACAAGGCGATGAACGACGTGCTGCTCTCGGGTCAGAACCGCGACGAGAAGACCTGCGCGCACGGCGGTTGGCTCGACGCCGATCAGTGGTCCTACGAAGGCGGCGGTCCGATCTACGCCACGGCGATCAACGTCATGACGCTCGAGGTGTACTACCGCTACGAGAACGCCTTCGGCGCCAAGAAGCGCGGCGGCGCTTCGTCGAAGGAAGAACCGAACCCCACCAAGAAGTAAGGTCCCGGAGAGTCCCGAGATGCTCGGTCGTTCGTTCGTCTTCATCGCGTTCCTCGCGCTCGCTGCAGCGGCGCAAGGTCAGACCGCGGCGATCCTCGGCAAGGACAACGCCGCGTTCGCGCGCGAGCTGTATCGCAAGGGCTACGCGGACCTCGCGCAGGGCCTCTGCGGCGCGATCGAGAAGGCGCCGGACGCCGACGCCACGGAACTGAGTCAGGTGAAGGTGCTCGCCCTCGACTTCAAGCTCGAGGATTCGAAGCGCGAGACCGACCTCGCCAAGAAAAAGGACCTCGTGCTCGCCGTGGTGAACGGCAAGCAGGAGTTCCTCAAGGCGAACCCGACCGGCCCCGACGCGGCGACCGTGCGCGAGTCGCTCCCCGAGACGCTCCGCGTGCTCGGCGAGTCGCTCAGCGCGCTGATGAAGGAAGAGAAGGACCCGAACAAGTACCTCGAGCTGCGCGAGCAGGGGAACGTTCAGTTCCAGGAGGCGGAGAAGCAGCTCGAAGCACTGACCAGCGAGCTCGTGAACAAGCGCGACGACCCGGCGGTCGACCTGCGCTACATGTCGGCGTCGTACGACCTCTGCAAGGTCATGTTCTTCCACGCGCAGTTGACGAGCTCCGAGAAGGAGCCCGACGCGAAGCGGTACAACGCCGCGCTCGAAGCCTTCCAGCGCTTCGGCCTCGACTACAACGACCAGCTCGTGAACGTCGAGGGCATGATCTTCCAGGGCCTGATCCACAAGGCGCTCGGCAGCAAGGAAGACGCGCTCCTCGACTTCGACGACGCGATCCGCCTGCGCGAGAACTTCGAGAAGGATTCGAGCGGCCACTTCGCCGTGCCGGCCGAGGCCGCCGATGTCATCTCGCGCGCGGTCCTGCAGAAGATGAAGTTCTTCGCCGACGACGGGAAGCACAAGGAAGCGCTCGAGGTCTCGAAGGACTTCTTCGCGACGATCCCCGACGCGATCGCGTCATCGCAGGGCCTCGCGATCCTCTCCGCCGAGCTCGATTCCCGCGTCGCGACCGGCGACTCGACCGGCGCCGCGGAAGTCGCGCAGAAGATCGCCGACGCCGACCCGACCGGCCCGTGGGGCGCGCGCGCGCACGACGTGCTCGGCAAGACGGTGTCGTCCGGCGGAGCGGCGAAGGGCCTCGGCCCCGACAAGCTGCTGAACATCGCGGAGTCGCTGCTCGGGAAGTCGGAGTACGACCAGGCGCTCGCGCTCTGCTCGCAGGCGCTCGAGTCCGCGCGCGGCGGCCCGGACGAAGCCGAATGGGGTTGCCAGGCGTTGATCTCGATGGGCGTGATCGAGCGCAAGCGCGGCGACAACTGGGTGCTCGACGCGTGCGCGGCGTTCGACTCCGCGGCGGAGCGGTTCCCGACGGCGAAGCGCGCTCCCGACGCGCTCGCGGCGTCGATGGAGGGGTACCAGACCCTCTACGCGAAGGAGAAGCTCAGCTACTACAAGCGGCGCTTCGATGACCGCCTCGGGCTCCTCGTCAGCAAGTACCCGACGCATCCGGCCGCCGCGTCGTCCGCTCTCTTCACCGCGAAGCAGTTGGAGAAGGAAGAGGACTTCGAGCAGGCGGCCGCGGCCTACCTCAAGATCGCGCCCGATTCTCCGAGCTATGCCGAGGCGCAGTACAAGGCCGGCTACTGCATGTTCCGGCAGGCGGTGAAGGCGTCGAAGGCGAGCAAGGGTGCCGACGTGAAGCCGCTCATCGCAGCCGCGGAAGCGCAGTTGAAGAAGTCGGTCGACATCGTCCAGGCCGCGTCGCAGAAGACGCTCGATCGCGAGCTGCTCAACCGCCTCGACAAGTACTCGTTCGAGATCCCGGTCTCGCTCGCGAACCTCTACCTCGTCGCCGGCGGCGGTCAGGAGGAGAAGGTCCTCCCCGCGCTCGCGGGCCTCGAGGAGAAGTACGGTGCCGACGAGCAGAAGATCTCCACGGTGTGGGGCCTGCGCATCCAGGCGCTCCGCGCGTCCGGCAAGCTCGAGGACGCCGAGAAGCTGCTCGAAGCGCTGATCGCGAAGACGCCCGACTCGAAGGCGATCGGCACCGCGGCCGGCGTGCTCGCGCGCGCGCTCGACCAGCGCGCGATCGAAGTGAACGAGAAGGCGCCCGCCGACGCGTCGAACTACTGGCGCCGCGCGATGCGGTACTACGTCATCGGCGTGAAGGCCCGCCAGAAGGCCGGTGGTCGCGGCGACGACGTCGAGCAGATCGCGCAGCGCCTGTTCGCGATGGGGCTGTCGGCGAACCACCTGCCCGAGACGCAGATCTCGTTCGTCGGCTGGCGCCCGGAGAAGACCGACGCGGTCGACCGCGATTACTGGAAGAACTCGGCCGAGCTCTACGAGGCCGCGCAGGCGACTTCCGCCTCCTACCGCACGCTGATCGGACTCGCGCGCTCCTACGGCTTCCTCGGGCAGTGGGATCAGGCCGACGCGACCTACGGCCGCCTGTTCGACCAGGAGAAGCTGATCGATCCGAAGACCAAGCGGTTCGATCGCACGATCGTCTCCGGCAAGCCCGAGCTGATCTCCGCATACCTCGAGTACGGCGTCGCCGAGTACGAGGTCGGCAAGTCGATGAAGGACTCCGACAAGCTGAACCACGCCACGCAGATCTTCAACGACATCTGCGGCGCCTACGACAACACGCAGGAGCTCTGGTGGCACGCGAAGTACTACCAGGTGCGCGGGCTCTACGAACGCGGCGACTACGACAGCGCGGACGTCGTCCTGCGCAGCGTGGAGCGCACGACGCAGGACTTCGACGGCGGGAAGTACGGGTACAAGAAGCTGTTCACGGATCTGAAGGCCGAGCTGGCCAAGAAGACCTTCAAGAAGTGACTCGCGCAAGAAGCGCCAGACGCGAGACGAGAGAGCGACACAGGAGCGAATCGAGATGACGGTTTCGAAGATCGGGTTCGGTGCGATCGCGATCGCGGCGTTGTTCGCCGCGCCGACGGCGTTCGCGCAGGACGACGTGGTCAAGCTGAAGGACGGCAAGGAGCAGATCGGCCGCATCAAGACCGAGGACTGGAAAGGCCTCGAGATCACGGTGCAGAAGAAGCCGGTCACGATCGCCTGGGATCAGGTCGGGTCGATCAACTACGGCAGCTCCGCCGAGCTCTCGCGCGCGATCGACGCGATTGCGGCCGACAACCTGAACGAAGCCGTGCCGCTCCTCGAAGAACTGAAGAAGGACGCGAAGGAGCGCGAGCCGATCCGCCAGCAGGCGCTCTACAAGCTCGGCGTCTGCTACGAGCGCCAGGGCAAGGCCGAAGACGCGGTCGCGAACTACCGCGAGCTGCTGAAGACCTTCCCGTCGGGCCGCTTCGTGCTGCAGGCCGGCGAGTCGCTGATCTCGATGCAGATCGCGAAGAACGACGCCGCCGGCGCGGTCACCATGATCGACGAGATCTCGAAGGAGGCGAAGGCGGACCCCGCGACGCAGTCGCTGTACGGTCTGCTGAAGGGGCGCGCGCTCGAAGCGAAGGGAAGCCCGGCCGAAGCGCGCACCGCCTACGAAGCCGTGTCGAAGACCGCGGGCATCGCGCCGTCCGTCGAGCAGGAGTCGCGGCTCGGCGTCGCGCGCACGCTGCAGGCCGAGCGCAAGGGCCCGGACGCGGAAGCGATCTACCGCAAACTCACCACTGAGGCGACGTCGTCGCGCGTGCTGTCGGGCGCGTGGAACGGCCTCGGCGATCTCCTCGCGGAGGACGGCAAGACGAAGCGCGACCAGGACAAGCTCCTCGATGCGCTGTACTGCTACCTGCGCGGCTCGGTGCAGTACGTCCCCGGCAAGGGAGAGAATTCGGTCGAGTACGAGCGCGCGATCGGCGGCTCGGCGAAGTGCTTCAAGTTCATCGCCGACCTCGAAAAGAACGCCGACCGCAAGAAGCTCTACACCGCGCGCGCTCAAGAGCGCGTCGAGATGTTGAAGCGCCAGTTCCCCACCTCACGATTCCTCGAGGGCACGTGAGTGCCTGAAGTCCCGTTCTCGAACGACCCGCATCACCACTGAAGAAAGGACCGGAGTCCGCAATGAAGTCGTACCGCACGCTGTTCCAGGGCATCCTCGCGTTGTTGCTGGTGTTCGGTCTCTCCTCCGTCGCGTCCGCGGCGGAAGAGGGCGGCAATCACAAGTCGTGGCTCGAGCTGTTCGAGTCGACCGGTCCTGTCGGTTGGCTCCTCCTCTTCACGTCCGCTTGCGGTTTCGCGCTCGTGATCGAGCACTTCGTCAACATCCGCCGCGAGAAGTTCGCTCCGCCGGAGCTCACCGACGAGCTGCAGCAGCTCATCGACGACAAGCAGTACGACGAGGCGATCCAGGTCTGTGACGACGACGGCGGCTACGTGGCGAACCTGATCGGCGCCGCGCTCCGCATGCGTCACGCCGGCTACGAAGAAATGATCGTCGGCCTCGAGCAGGCCGCCGCGGAAGAGACCTTCAAGCTGAACGCGAAGATCTCCTACCTCTCGCTGCTCGGAAACCTCGCGCCGCTCCTCGGGCTCCTCGGCACGGTGACCGGCATGATCTCGTCGTTCCAGGTCATCGAGAGCCTCGCGGCCCCGACCCCTGGCGACCTCGCGAAGGGCGTGTACGAGTCGCTCGTGAACACCACGATGGGTCTGTTCATCGCGATCGTGCTGCTGACCTTCAACTTCGTGTTCAAGAACAAGGTGACTCGTCTCACGTTGTCGATGAACCTGCAGGCCGTCGACATGTTGAAGCACCTCGCCGGTCAGCACCAGATTCACTGAGAGCCCCTTTTCCCGAGACGAGGTGACAGATGGGTCGATTCAGAGTCGCCAAGGTCGAGGAGACCATCACTCCCAACCTGATCCCGATGATCGACATCATGTTCCTGATGTTGCTCTTCTTCATGCTCGGCGCCGACATGTCCCAGCGTGAGCTCGCGGACGTGAAGTTGCCGAAGGCGGATCAGGCGCAGGAGACCGAGAAGGTGAAGGGCGAGGTGACGGTCACCACGGTGAACGTGCTCCATCGCATGGAGCGCGGCAACGTGAGTTGCGCCGACTATCTCGCCGGCAAGATCTGCCGCGACGAGACGCACTGGCTCTACTCGATCCGCGCCAAGGAATTCACCAAGGAGCAGATCTGGGAGCGCTTGAAGTTCGAGGCCAACCTGGAACTCGAGGACCAGGTGGACCCGCAGGCCGGCAAGAAGCTGTCGAAGCGCAAGATCATGATCCGCGCCGACCGGTACGCGCCCTACGGACACATCCAGCAGGTGCTCACCGGCTGCGCGCTGGCGGGGATCTACAAGATCGAGCTCACCGCAGCGATGCCGACCGACAAGAAGTGACGTGATGCGGAGTCGGGCCCGCGCGCTCCGGCGAGCGCAACGCGCGTGATCGCCGGAGCGGCGGGCAACGGAACGGACTCGGAAACGAAGCGAAGAGAGAAGAAAGGTCACGAGACATGGCTGGTTCACAGGACCCCGACGACAACCCGGTCGCGATCAACGTCGTGCCGATGGTCGACGTCATCTTCTGCCTGTGCGTGTTCTTCATGTGCTCCTTCAAGTTCAAGGAGCTCGAGGGCAAGTTCGACTCGTGGCTGCCGAAGAACAAGGGCGCGGGCGCCGGAGCTCCGGTGCTGATCGAAGAGATCCGCATCGCGTTGTTCTGGGACGACAAGACGGAGACCGTCACGCGCCAGTTCGGAACGCGGAAGCTGAAGGACGACGACGATCTCTCGCGCACCATCAAGGACGCCCACCAGGACCACGTGAAGGTCGGCAAGGGCGACGATCCCGTCACGATCGACGGCGATCCGCGCGTGCCGTGGGACTCGGTGATCTCGGTCGTCAACATCATCAAGCGGCTCGGCATCGAGCGAATCGAATTCGCGTTCGGTTCGGGCCCGCCCACCATCAAGAAGTGAGCGGCCCGGCGCGCGAGCGCCGCGGCTCGCGGGCGCGATGAGCGAGTCCTTCCCGAATCGTCCTCAAGTGCGGCAACGGCGCCGGCCCTCCTTTCTCGAGGAGCGGCCGGTGCCGCACATGAAGACGCCCGAGGCGCGTCAGCTCGTGGGGCTGCTGCTCCTCCTGCTGATGCTCGTCGTGTTCTTCTTCATGTTCAAGAACACGACGCCGCGCGCGCTGACGAAGGTCTTCCCCGCGCGCACCGCCGGCGCACCGTCTTCGCCCGACGCGATCCCGGTCCTGCTGGCGATGGAGCCGAAGGCGGCGCCGAAACAGGTCGTCGCATTCCACGGCGCGTTCGACAACGAGCTCGACGGCGTCGACTTCGCGGAGACGACCGGCTGGCTGCAGATCCTGAAGCAGCTGCGCGACACGCCGTCCGAGGAGATCGCCGCGAAGACGGGGGGCCGGGTGTTCGATCACGCGCTCGCGCTGAGCGATCCCTCCGCGCAGCGCGGCGAGTACGTGAAGGTCCACGGCGTCGTCGCCGACGTGCAGACGGTGAAGGTGCGCGACGAGACGTCGGGCTTCCACGACGTGTGGCGCGTCTTCCTCACCGACATGGGGCAGCAGTTCACGATCGTCGACCTCGCGACGGAGCCACCGCACAAGCCGGACTTGATCCCGCGGCGCGACCGCGTCGAGATCGATGCGGTGTCGTTCCGGACGGTGACCTACGAGGCGAAGAACAACTCGAAGCAGACCGCGCCTTACCTGCTCGCGCGGGACCTGAAGGTGGTCGGGCGCAACGAAGAGACCGCGTGGTTCTCCGAAGGCACGACGCGCATGATCGCGATCGTCGCCTTCACGGTGATCTTCGGATTCGTGTACATGATGAGCCGCCGCCGCTTGAAGCGCGGCGCGGTCGTGACGCCGGTCGGGTTCAAGGAGATGTTCGAGCGCAAGATGCGCGAAGAGCGCATGAAGCCGCGCAAGCCGACCGACGGGAACGACAAGACCGATTCGTCCAACTGAGCGAGGTGTGAGCGTGGCGATCTGCGAGAAGTGCGGAACGAACTTCACGATGTCTGCGGTGCCGGCCGGCGAGGTCACGTCCGCGCGCATCCTCTGCCCGCCGTGCGCCGAGAAGCGCGCGGCTGAGAAGCGTGCGAAGGCGGCGCAGGGCATTCCGGTGCCCGAGACGGTGTTGGTCAAGCCGTCGCGCCCGTTGTCGCCCGCGCCGCCGGCCCCGCCCGTTCCCGAGACGGCGCGCGCGAAGGCCGTGACGCCCCCGCCGGAGCCCGCGCCGCCGGCTGCCGCCGCGCCGCCGCCGTCCCCGCGGCGCGATCGTGACCGCGGCGACCGCAAGGGCGGCGACCGCGACCGTCGCGGCGGACGCGACCGCGCCGCGAAGCCCGAAGCCGCCGCCTCGGGCGCTGACGGCGCCGAGAAGCCGCGGCGCCCGCACGTCCCGCGCACCGAGCAGCTCGACAAGACGGTGAAGATCGGGTTGATCGTCGCGGGCATCCTCGTGCTCGCCGCCGCCGGCATCGCGACCGCGGTGTGGCAGAAGAAGGCCAGCGAGAAGCGTGCGATCGAAGCGCACGCGAAGGAGGTCGCCGACTTCGGCGCGAAGGTCCGCGCGATGAACACGCAGGACGCGAAGGACGCCGAGTTGATCAAGGCGGAGATCGAGTCGCACAAGGACCTCTGGAGTCCGGAGAAGATCGCGAGCGAGATGCGCGGGCTGCTCGAGAAGGCGAACGCGACCTTGAACTCCGCGAAGGAGAAGGCCGAGCTCGCCGACCGCCTCGCCAAGGCCGAGGATGACGTGAAGGGCGCCGACTCCAAGAACTCCGAGCAGTTGAACGGCATCCGCCGCAACCTCGGCGACATCGCGCAGAAGGCCGCCGAGCTCGAGCCGACGCTCGTCGAGCGCGCGACGGCCGCGAAGCAGCAAGCGACGCGCGCGTACGGCCAGAAGCTGTTCGAGGAGGCGAAGGGCTACGCCGCGGTCAACCCGGACAAGCAGCGCCAGACGCTGACGAAGTACCAGCAGGCCGAAGACGAGATCAAGAAGTTGATGGTCGACGCGCAGACCGCGAAGCAGGCCGACGACGTCACGTTTTTCACCGAATCGTTCAAGAAGACGATCACGGAGTCGGATCTCGTCGCGACCGCGTTCTTCACGCAGGAGCTGATCGACAACACGCCGTGGACCGACCTGCTGACCGCGGAGAAGGGCAAGGACTGGAACGCGAGCCCCGTGAAGGGCTTCTCGCACCGCGCGGACAACGGGCTGCTGATCATCCAGGGCCCCGATGCCGACGTGAGTGAATCGGCGATCATGTCGATCGGCGACAAGGAGAAGTGGCGCGACTCGGTGATCGAGTGCGAGTTCACCGTCGAGAAGGGCAAGATCACCTTCTACACGCGCCTCGGCCGCAACCCGGAGAACGCGGGCAGCGAATACTCCGCCGATACCGAGGCCGAGAGCAACGCGATCACCGGCGGCAAGCAGTACACGCTGACGATCACGTTCATCGGCAGCCACGTCAACTACACGCTCACCGACTTCGACCCGTACCAGAACGACGTCCCGTGGCGCCAGGAGCGCGCCGGCGCGTTCGGCCTGAAAGTCGCGCCGGGCACGAAGCTGAAGATCACGAAGCTGCGCATCAAGGAACTGCGCTGATCGCGCGCCGGACCGAGTGACAGAACCCGAGATCGTCGACGTCCAGGTCACCGACGCGGAAGCCGGGACGCGCATCGATCGCTTCCTCGGCAACCGCTTCTATCCGACCTACTCGCGCTCGTTCCTCACCGGGCTGATCGTCTCCGGTGCGATCACGGTGAACGGCAAGCCGGTGCGGCCGGCGTACCGCATCGTCGCCGGCGACGCGATCCGCTGCGCGCTGCTGCCGCTCGCCGACGACACGCCGGGCCCCGAGCCGGCCCTCCCGCTCGAAGTGCTGCACGCCGACGATCACATCGTCGTGGTGAACAAGCCCGCGGGGATGATCGTGCATCCCGGGCCGGGCCAGAAGTCGGGCACGCTCGTGAACGCGCTGCTCGCGCGCTACCCCGAGCTCGCGCGCGTCGGCGTCGTGTTCCGTCCCGGCATCGTGCATCGACTCGACGGCCACACGTCCGGCGTGATGGTCGTCGCGCGCACGAACCACGCGCGCGTCCACCTCGTCGAGCAGTTCAAGACGAAGCGCGTGAAGAAGGAGTACCACGCGGTCGTGCTCGGCGAGATGCCGTTCGACTCGGACTACGTCGACCTGCCGATCGGCCACGACCCGAAGCACCACGAGCGGATGGCGATCGACGCGGAGCACGGCAAGCCGTCGTCGACGTTCTACGAAGTGATCGAGCGGTTCCCCGGCGCGACCTACGTGAAGTGCTTCCCGCACACCGGCCGCACGCACCAGATCCGCGTGCACCTCGCGCACGTCGGATTCCCGATCGTCGCCGACCCGGTCTACGGCCTCAAACACGCGCACGCATTTTCGAACCTGCGGAAGTCGCGGGCCGCGAAAGGGCTCTCGGTCCCGGAGATGCCGCGCCACGCGCTGCACGCGCGCAAGATCACGTTCCTGCATCCGGTGACCGAGCAGAGTTTGACGTTCGAGGCGAACGTGCCGGATGACATGCTGCGCTTGCTCGAGTTCTACCGGCAGCTCGCGAAAGAGGAATCGAGGCGATGACCGACCTCGAGAGAGAGAAAGACGACTGGAAGAAGCGCAGCTTCGGCGGCGCGCCGTCGCCCGACGCGCAGACGACGTCCGGCGTCCCGATCGAACCGATCTACGTGCCGCGCGAGTCCGATCGCGCCGAGTACGGCGCGCGGCTCGGCTTCCCCGGCGAAGCGCCATTCACGCGCGGCCCGTACCCGACGATGTACCGCGGCAAGCCGTGGACGATGCGCCAGTACGCCGGCTTCGGGGACGCCGAAGAGACGAACCGCCGCTTCAAGAAGCTGCTCGAGCAGGGCCAGACCGGGCTCTCGGTCGCGTTCGATCTGCCGACGCAGATGGGCTTCGACCCGGACTCCCCGCTCGCGGAGGGCGAGGTCGGCAAGGTCGGCGTGTCGATCGCCACGATCGACGACCTCGACCGCCTGCTGGACGGGATCCCGCTCGACCAGGTGTCGGTGTCGATGACGATCAACGCGACCGCGTCGATCCTGCTCGCGTTCACCATCGCGCTCGCGAAGCGCCGCGGCATCGATCCGACGCAGCTCCGCGGCACCGTGCAGAACGACATCTTGAAGGAGTACGTCGCGCGCGGCACCTATCGCTTCCCGATCCGCCCCGCGATGCGGCTCGTCGTCGACCTGATCGGCCACTGCGCACAGCATCTCCCGCGCTGGAACCCGATCTCGATCTCCGGGTACCACATGCGCGAAGCGGGATGCACCGCGGCGCAGGAGATCGCGTTCACGCTGATGAACGGCGTCGCCTACGTGAAGTCCGCTGTCGACGCCGGCCTCGACGTCGACCGCTTCGCGTCGCAGCTCTCGTTCTTCTTCAACGCGCACAACCACTTCTTCGAGGAGGTCGCGAAGTTCCGCGCCGCGCGACGCCTGTGGGCGCGGCTCGTGCGCGAGCGGTTCGGCGCGAAGAAGGCGGAGTCGCTGCGCCTGCGGTTCCACACGCAGACCGCGGGATCGACGCTGACCGCGCAGCAGCCCGACGTGAACGTGGTGCGGGTGACGCTGCAGGCGCTCGCTGCGGTGCTCGGCGGGACGCAGTCGCTGCACACCAACTCGAAGGACGAGGCGCTGTCGTTGCCGTCGGAAGCCGCGGCGACGCTCGCGCTGCGGACGCAGCAGGTGATCGCGTTCGAGTCCGGCGTCACCGACACGATCGACCCGCTCGGCGGCGCGCCGTTCATCGAGGAGCTGACCGACCGGCTCGAAGCGCGCGCGTGCGAGTTGATCGATCGGATCGACGCGCTCGGCGGATCGGTCGCCGCGATCGAGCAGGGCTTCGTGCAGGGCGAGATCCACCGCGCGGCCTACGCGCATCAGAAGGCGGTCGAGTCCGGCGCGACCACCGTCGTCGGAGTGAACCGCTTCCAGGTCGACGAGGCGCGGCCCGCGCCGTTCAAGATCGACGACCGGCTGCGGCAAGGACGCATTGCCGAAGTCGAGCGCGCGAAATCGAAGCGCGACTCCGCCGCTGCCCGTCGTGCGATCGACTCGATCGCGGCCGCGGCCGCGACGTCCGAGAACCTCCTGCCGAGGCTGGTCGCGGCGGTCGAGGCGGGCGTGACGCTCGGGGAGATCTGCTCGACCCTCGAGACCCGATTCGGCCGTTACCGGCCCGACCGCACCTGACCTTTCATCTCCGGGCAGTTAGGCTTTTCGCGCGAAGGCGCGGGAGAACGCCAACGTCGATCACGACCGCGACGTTCTCCGGGTTTCGGTGGGCCGATCTCGGCTCGCACGGGTGAAGAAGGTCATCGAGGGGGTTTCATGAGCACTTCGAGTCGGCTCTTGGTCGCGCTCGGTCTCGCGTGGATCGGACTTGCCGCGCCGTGCGATGCGCACGTCAACGACAAGCTCGGTTTCCGTATCACGCTCCCGAAGGAGTTCGAGCTGTCGCGCAGCTCGTTCGACATGGATCTCCCGACGCTCGACGACAACTACCTCGTCGACGTGTTCAAGTCGTCGAAGGAGATCTCGGTCGCGAACGACTGGTTCGGCTACCACCGCGGCGTGTACACGCTCTGGTTCCCCACGCGGAACGCGGTCGACATCGCGAAAAAGGAGCAGGAGGACCGCGAGAAGAAGGAGAAGGAGGGCGCGGAGAAGAAGCCCGAGATCATCATCGGCGGCGTGGACGAGCGCATCTACAACTCGTTCAAGGAGTGGGCGGAGGGGCGCGTCCAGGGGTTCTATTTCGGCCCGGACAAGGCCGGCAAGGTCGCGGGCTTCGACGCGGTGATCCGCGAGATGGTCTTCGAGAAGGGCA
>CAZBOK010000073.1:0-14494 GCA_964493525.1 uncultured Phycisphaeraceae bacterium
GACGTCGTCGTCCGCGCGCGCGTGGATCGTCGCGTCCTGCGCGGCGTCGACCGTCACGTTCGTCAGCGCATACGTCGCGGTGTCGTCCATGTAGGGGAACTGGAGGTCGACCCAGCCCGAGCCGGAGATCGACACCGGCGGGTGATCGGTCGGCGGCTGCCACAGCGCGTTGTTCTGGCGCGCCGGATATTGCTTCGAGAAGTCGATCTCGTGCTCCGGCGGGAACGGCACGGCCGCGACGTCGGAGCCGTCGCACGCGAACGGACCGACCACCATCCAGTCGTAGAGCAGCCCGAGCTCCTCGCGTCCGAACTTGCGCGCCCCCTCCGCGTCGCCGCTCGCCTCGAGCGACAGGAGACCGCGCGTGAGGAGATCGCGCGGCAGCGGCGAGTTCGGGAAGCGATCCGGCTTCACCTGGTCCGACCGCTCGTTGATCGCGCCCCAACTCCAGCAGTCGAGTTCCTCGTTCACCGCGTCCTTGTCGCTCTCGACCAGCGGGAAGCGGTCCTTCACCAGCTCGTCGAACGCGCCGTCGCCGAACGCGCGCATCAGATAGTGCGCGAGCGCGCGCGCGACGAACGGTTCGCGGCCGTCGCGCACCGGCGCGTCGCGGTACTCGCGGAAGAACTGGCGCAGCGGCCGCCAGTCGTGGCCGTCCTTCGTCTTCGCGAAGCGCTCGACGAACGACAGGAAGAAGCCGCACGACGGCCCGTAGTTCGGGATGCGCCAGTACTCGAGGTCGCGGTCGAGGTAGTCGGCCTTGAACGCCGCGAGGTTCGACTCGAACGAATGCAGCGAGTCGCCGTCCTGGCCGAGCGCCTCGAAGCAGTACGCGGCGCCGAGGTTCGCGAGCCCTTCGTGGAACCCTTCGAACACCGGGCGCGTGTCGTCCACGCAGTGCGTCAGCTCGTGGTAGTAGAGCCCGTTGTCGATGCGCATCCCCTTCGCGTCGGGCTTGGCGTTGCCGATGTCGATGATCTTCCCGCCGCCGACGCCGCCGCCGAAGTCCCACAGTTCCTTGAAGTACACCGTCAGTCGATCGCCCGCCGGATTGGGCACGCGGCCGAAGAGATCGGTGACGAACACGTAGGCGAGGTCGAAGCGGCGGATCGAGTCGTCGGGGATCGTGTCGACCAGAGTCTTCGGGCCGATGAACACGAAGCGATGGCTCGCGCGCCACGTGGTGCGCTCGAAGCACGGATGCTTGAGCGCCGCGTCGACCTCGACCTGCTCGTCCTTCGGGATCGCGCCGAGGATCGCGGCCTCGAGCGGCGGGATGCGAGCGGTCGCCGCCTCGACGATCGACTGCGCCTCGGCGCGCTTCAACGCGCGGTAGATCGATCGCGCGGCAGTGAGCTTGCCCGCCTTCGCGAACTGATCCGCCTTGTCGAGCAGGCGATCGCCGAGACCGAGCGCCTGGATCGATTTCTCCGCTTCGGCTGCGTCCGCCTCCGGCACGAAGTCGAGCATCGCCTGCCGCTCCGCGTCGACGTCCTTCGTGACGCGTTCGGCGTCCGACAACGCGCCGATCACCGCCTGGTTGCCGCGCTCCTCGAGCGAACCGCCGATCTCCTCGAGGATCTTCACCGCGCCGTGGAACCGTTTGCGGTCGTGCATCGATCCCGCGACGAGCCGCAGGTAGCGCGTGCGTTCGTCGTCGATCCGTTGGTGGACGATCGTCAGCTCGACGGCGTCGAGCGGCCGCGGCGGCAGCGGACCGAGCGCGACCAGCTCGTCCTTGAAGCGGCGCTTCACGTGGTCGTCGTTCGCGAGGCGGATGCCGCGCTCGAGGACGTCCCACGCTTCGGCGGTGCGGCCGGTCCCCTTCATCTCCTTCGCTTTCGCGAGGAGGCGCTCGACCTGCTCCTGCTGCTCGATCGGAGTGAACGTCGGCGCGAGGAGCTCGGCGACGTCGGCGAGTCCGTCGGCGCCGGACGGCGCGCCGATCGGCGCGAACACGGCGTCCGAGTGCGCGTCGACGAATCCCAGCCGCACGTCGAGCTGCTCCCCGCCGGTCAGCGTCGGGTCGAGCGGGACGGAGCACGGCAGCGAGTACTTCACGACCTTGCCGGACTTCCACTTCGTCGTGGGCGGATCGGGTGAGTGCGTGCGGTTGGTCAGCTCGCGGCTGCCGCGCCAGATCGCGACGCGCACCGCGTACGGGACGGTGATGTCCTCCTGCGGCGTGCACGCGAGGGTGAGCGTGAACACGCCGGTGTCCGCGAGGTCGGCGGAGTCGACGCTCGCGGTGCATTGGATCGGGACTTCGCTCTGAGCGCGGAGCGTCGCGGGCGCGAGAGTCAGGGCGAGCGCGGCGAAGAGGACGCGGAGCGTCATGCGGGGCGAGAGATTACCGGAGGGGGCACGAGCCCGTGCGTGTGCGCGGGATGGTGCTGGACGTTGGTCTTGCTCCGACCTACCGTCCCGCGACGCGAGGATCGAGCAATGCGCAATGTTCCCGATGGAAACGAGCTGGTGCGGCCGTTCCTTCCGGCGAGGGACCTCGCTCTCTCGACGCGGTTCTACGAGGCGCTCGGGTTCCGCAAGGTGCTCGACAGCGAGGTCGTGATCTTCGATGCAGGGTCGGGCGGCTTCATCCTTCAGCGTCACTTCGAAGAGCGATGGGCCTCGAACACGATGATGCAGTTGATGGTCGACGACCTCGACGCGTGGTGGGCGCACATCGGGTCGCTCGACCTCGTGAAGAGGTTCGGAGTCCCCGCGCCGAAGCCGCCCGCGATGCAGCCGTGGGGGTTGCGCGTCGCGTACGTGATCGATCCGGCGGGCGTGCTGTGGCATTTCGCGCAGCGGAGGCCCGAGGCGAAGCAGGATCGGTGATCTCAGTCGTCCCAACGGAGTCGGATGGTCGAGGCTCGTGACGCCCGTCCGCTAGACTCCGACCGCGGGCAAGGTCGGCGCAATGCGCGGTGCGAGGCGGGTGGGACATGAGCATCCAGGGTCTCGGCGATTTGGCGGCACTGCTCCGGCGGGAGCGGGATGCCGTGCTTGCGCGTTGGCGAGCGCAGGTGCGTCAGCTTCCTGCAGCCAGCAAGCTCGACACGCCGACGCTCAACGATCACGTGCCTTCGCTCCTGGACGAGCTCGCCGCGGCGCTGCAGGCGAGGTCGGACCAGACGATTGCGGAAGCCATTCTCGAGGGAAGCCCGCCGGCTCACGGCATCCAGCGATATCAAGATGGGTTCGACATCGTCGAAGTCGTCGCCGAATACAACATCCTTCGCGAATGCATCCATGAGCTCACCGAGAGCCACGGCATCGTGCTGCGCGGCAAGGCGTTCCATATCGTCAATCGGGTGTTCGACGAAGCGATCGGTGTTGCCGTCCAGACCTTCGCGACCGAGCAAGCCCTCACCGTGCAGCGACGCCGCGAGGAGTATCTGGCATTCGTGGCGCACGACCTGCGCACGCCGCTCAACGCGATTTCGCTCGCTGCGCGGATCCTGGAGCTCACCGTCACGAAGCCGACCGATTCCGCGGACACGGCCCGGACACTGAGGTCCCTGCAGCGGAACGTGAAGCAGCTCGAAGCGCTCGTCGCGAACGTGCTGAAGGAGAGTGACCACGTTCAGTCGGAGAGTGGAGTCAAGCTCCGGCGTCGGCACATCGACTTGTGGTCGCTCGTCGAAGGCCTGATCTACGAGCTGCATCCGGTGGCTGGCACCGGCAGCACGAAGTTGATCAATCAGATCCCGGACGAGCTGATCGCATTCGCTGACGCGACATTGTTGAAGCGGGTCGTTCAGAACCTCATCGCGAACGCGATCAAGTACACGCCGCGCGGCGAAGTCATCATCGGGGCGCGGCAGACGAGCCCGGATGGGGCGATCGAGTGCTGGGTCCGGGACAATGGCGCCGGCATCCCTCCCGAGCGGCTCGAGCTCATCTTCGAGAAGCTCGAGACCGATCCGGACAAAGAGGGCGGAACGGGGCTGGGGCTGGCCATCGTGAAAACCTTCGTCGAAGCGCACGGGGGCAAGGTCACGGTCGAGAGCGAGGAGAAGGTCGGCTCGACGTTTCGGTTCACGTTGCCGGGTTCGGCGGGTGCTGCCGACCCCTGACCGCCGGAGCATCAGCAGCTCGTGCACCATCGCACGACCCTCCGTTCGGCGTTCACGCCCCTCGACGGCGCGACGATGCTGCACATCGCCGCGGAACACGGGAATCTCGCCGCCACCACCGCGCTGCTCGCCAATGGCGCCGACGTGAACGCGCGCGCGGACTTCGACGGCGACGGGTTGAACGGGCACACACCGAACTTCCGCACCGTGAACTCGAACGTGAACCGCTCGGCGCCGCTGATGGCGCTGCTCCTGGCGCACGGCGCGCGCACGGACGCCCTGCTCGCGGGAATCACTCGGGGCCGCGGGTTTCTCCGGGCGACCATTTGCCTGGACCTCACGCCGATCTCGCATGCGCAGCTGGGCAATCTGAGGTGAGGCGGGCCGCGTCGCCGATGTTCTTCCTCGTCACCGGTGCCAGCGGAGTTGGCAAGTCGACGGTGCGCAGGTTGATCGAGCCGGAGTTCGCCGGCGTGCTCGATGTCGTGGAACTCGGGATGCTCGGCGGCACCCCGAAGTGGGAGATCGAATGGCGCCATCGGATGGTCGAGCGCGCAGTCCGGCGCGCGCTTGATGCCGCGCGGCACGGCGAGTACTTCCTCCTGTGCGGCGACCCCGTTCCGCCCGGCGAAGTGTGGGCCGCTCCTTCCGCAGCGGAGTTGGATCGTCTCGAAGTGTGCCTCCTCGACGCGCGGGAAGCGGCGCAAACCGCTCGACTGCTGCGGCGCGGAGATGATGCGAAGCTCATCGGTCATCACGTGGCGTTCGCGGATTGGATGCGCCGGCACGTCGCGGATCACCGACATCGACCGGAGGTCATCACGGGCGGCGCATGGTCGGAGATGCGTTGGGAACGATGGGTCGGCAATGCGGCGATGAAGACGCCGTGGAGCCACTCCTCGATCGACACGAGCGATCGCGGCCCCGCGGAGGTCGCCGCACTCGTGTCCCGGTGGATTCGCGAAAAGTTGCGCGACCACGATCGAAGTGCGATGAACCCGGCCAATGACCGGCAGCATTGATCTCGAGGCAGGAGGAGAGGGATCGATGTTCGTGATGGAAGACGAGCCGCATTCGGATCCGCACGGAAGAGCCCCGACTTCGCCAATGCACGCGCGGAGTGTGGCCTCCCGTGAACTTCTTCTCGTGAGTCGTCACCCCGAGCAGATCCGCGAGTCGGACCGTCGCTCGAAAACGGATCGATAGACTCCCGCTGGAGTCTCTCCTCACCCATCGAGTGGTGAACCATGCTCGACGTCATCCTCAAGCGGTTCGACGCGCCCGACGAGGTTCGTCACTTCGACAAGGGTCGGTTCGAGATCGTTCGGCTCGGCGGTGTCACGATCGGTCGCGCCACCTACCAACCGGGATGGAAATGGTCGGTCGACGTCGGAGCCGCGATGGGCATCGAGCGCTGCGACGTGGAGCATGTCGGTCTCGTCGTGTCCGGAGTCGCCACGGCCGCGTTCGCGGACGGGCGTGTCGTCGAACTGCGCCCCGGGAACCTCTTCCACATCCCGGCGACGCCGCACGACAGTTGGGTGGTGGGGAACGAGCCATATGTGTCGCTGCACTTCATGGGCGCCGATCACTACGCGAAGCAGGGCTGACGAACGGTACTCGGATCCATCATGAGGAACGGCCTCGTCGGTTGTCGAAGCGCGCGGTCGCCTGCGGTGAGAGACCCGCAGCGCGGAGGGATGACATCGGCGCGGGTGTCGAAGCGGAGATCAACGTCGTGATCGGGCGCCCGCTCCGCTACTCGATCAACGTCACGCTCGACGGGTGCTGCGATCATCGTGCGATCGTTCCGGACGAGGAGCTGCACCGGCACGCGGTCGAGAACATCGCCCGCGCGGACGCGCTGCTGTTCGGACGCGTCACCTACGAGATGATGGAAGCGGCCTGGCGGCCGTCGAAGCGCACGGCGGAAATGCCCGCATGGACGGAGCCGTTCGCGCGAACGATCGACGCCGCGAAGAAGCACGTCGTGTCGAGCACGCTCGACCGCGTCGACTGGAACGCGGAGCTGGTCCGCGGCGACCTCGCGCAAGCCGTGCGTCGCCTCAAACAAGAGCCGGGCCGTGGACTGTTCGTCGGCGGCGTGAAGCTGCCGCTCGCATTGGCCGAGCTGGGATTGATCGACGAATACGAGTTCATCGTGCAGCCCCGAGTCGTCGGCCACGGACCGACGTTGTTCACCGCGCTCTCCAGACCGCTCGACCTGAAGCTCGTCAGCCGACTCGAGTTCCGCTCCGGCGCGGTCGCGATGAGATACGAACCGGTCCGCTAGATCCGCGTCGGTCCGAAGACCGCCGGATCAAAGCGTGCGCGCGACACGGAAGCCGATGTGGTTGCTTCCGGAATGCGTTCCGTCCGCGTCGTGCGCGGCGGAGCGGCTGAAGCGCGCGCTTCGGTACCAGTCCCCGTCCCGCGGGCGCGCTCGACGCTCCGCACCCGTTCTCCGCAGCCTTCTGCCCGTACATCGGCAGCGGCAGCCAGCAGGCCGCCAACAAGGCGACCGCCAACTCCCGACCGCTCATCGATCTACCCGCCAACGCTGAAGCCTGAAGCCCGACCCCGCCCCTCTCACCGCGCTTCCCAGCTCACCGCCTTCTCGAGCAGCTTGTTCAACGCCGTGATGTTCTTCACGCCGCGGTCCGACAGCCATGCCTCGAACGCGTTCGCACCCTGCTTCGCGTAGACCGGGATCCCTTCCTTCCACGTCGCGCGGCCGCACAACACGCCGTTCCACTTCACTCCGGATTCGATCGCGAGCTCGAGGCTCTCGCGGAACACTTCGTCCGACACGCCCGCCGACAGGAAGATGTAGGGCTTCTTCGCCGCCTCGTCGCAGCGCTTCAGGAAGTCGATCGCCTGTGACTTCTTGTGCACCGCCGGGCCCTTGAAGGCGCGGCTGCCCTCGACGTACGCCTGATTGAACGGCACTTCGATCTTGAGCACGTCGACGTGGTAATGCGGCTTGCTGAACTCGGCGACCGACTTCCGCACGACCTCGGGCTTGTGCTCGGCGAAGCTCGGGCCCTTCTCGTCGCCGCCCTTCGGGTCGTACCCGACGAACTCGAGGAAGAACGGGATCTGCCGGCACTCGCACTCGGCGCCGATGCGCTCGACGAACGCATGCTTCAGCGCATTGACGTTCTTGTCGTCGTCCGGGTGGTAGTAGATCAGCAGCTTCACCGCGTTGCCGCCGGCGTCGATCGTCTGCCGCGCGGTCCAGCCGCGGATCAGCCGCGGGATGCGGCCGGGCTCGTTCTGCTCGTATCCGGTTTCTTCATACGAGAGGAGCACGCCGCACCCTTTCGCGCGCGCCTTCACCGCCGGCAATCCGAACTCGGGGTCGAGCAGGATCGCGCTCGCGTGGGGCGTCAGCACCTTCGAGACGAGCGTCTTGAACTCGCTCATCATCGCCGGAGTGATGTCCTTCTCGCCGACGCCCTTCTCCTTCGCGAGCGACTTCTGCAGCGAGCCGCGCTGATCCATCGCCGCCGCGGCGATCACGCCGCGCGCGTTCGCGAGGGACTTCATGTGCTTCTTCTTGCCGTCGGTCATGGCGGACATCAGCAGCGCTCCCGGTTCGTCGTCGCCGAAAAGGGCGCGCAGTCTACCAACGTCAAGGCGTGACCGTGTTGGCGCCGCCGCCCGCATCGACGTCGACTCCCGACGCCGCGGTCGTGCCCGTCACGTCGATCACGTCGTCGCCGTTGCCGGTCTTGATCGCGACCGCGCCGCCGGCGGAGCATCCGGTCATCTGGACCTCGTTCTTGCCGTTCTTCAACTTCAGGCTCGCGCTGCCGCCGATCGTGAGGCCGGTCGCGACGACCTGGTCCGCGCCGTTCTTCGCGCGGATCGAGAGGCCCCCGATCTGCGCGGGGCCGGTCACCGTCGCCTCGTTGTCGCCCTTGCCGAGCGCGATCTTGATCGGGCCCGTGACGGGCGTCTCGAACACCTTGAAGTCGTCGTTCCCGCGGCCGCCGCGCGGCGTGTTCAGGAACAGGCTCGCGCCGACCGAGCACTCCTCGATCGTGACTTCGTTCGCGCCGTCGCCGACCAGGACTTCGAGCGCACCGCCGACCGGCGTCGCGAACACGTTGACCTGATCGTCATCGATGCCGCCGAGCACGAGCAGCGAGCCGTCGATCGTGCAGTCGGAGATGTCGGTCTCGTTCCCGTCCTCGCTCGTCAGCAGGCTCACGTTGCCGTGGACGTGGATCGACTCGAGATCGACGCCGTCGACGCGCGCGCCGCCGTCGAAGAACAGGTCGCCGGAGATCTCGGTCTGGTCGCGCACCGTGAGGTCGTTCTCGCCCGACTTCAGGTCGACGAACAGACGGCCGCCGATCGAGCTGGTCGACTCGACGAGGATCGTGTCGTCGTGCGGGCCGCCGAGGATCCGCAGCTCGTGGCCAACCGTGATCGTCGTGACGCGCAACGCGTTGTCGCCCGAGCCGAGCACGAGGCGCGCGCGGCCCCCGATGCCGACCTGCGTCAGCTCCACCGCACTCCCGCCCGCGCCGCCATCGACGTCGAGGTTGCCGGAGATCGTCGCCTGATCGATGCCGAACGCGTCCTCGCCGCCCTTCAGATCGATCTTCACGTCGCCCGTGATGCCGCTGAACGTGACGGCGCCGCTGCCGCCGTTCACGGTCGTGAAGTTGTCGGGATCGAGCGAGAGTTGTCCCGCGCCGAGGCCGGCGCCGGTCAGGCGGAACCCCTCGCCGGCGTTCGTCCCCGTGATCACGAGATCGGCGCCCTCCTTCTTCGCCCTCAGCTTGCCGGTCGCCGCGGATGCGGGCGAAGCGAGGCCGAGCAACGACGACGCGACGAAGAGCGAAAGGGCGATCGGAAGCGAAGGACGGCACGACATGAGTGTTTCTCCGTTCGGGTAAGGTCCGCGGACTGCGTGGGGCCGCGGCGACGCGGGCCGGATCCACGCGACCGTCCGATCGAGGCGAGGGATCGACCGCGTGCCGACACGGAAAACGCGAATCCTGGTGGTCGCGCCGAACAGCGCCCTCGACGAGGTGTTCTGCATGCCGCGGATCGAGCGGGGCGGCACGTTCCGCGTGCTCGCGCGGACGGTCGTCGCCGGCGGCAAGGGCGCGAACGCGGCGCACGCGGCGGCGCTGCTCGGCGCCGACGTCACGCTCGTCGGGTTCGCGGGCGGCTCGCGCGGGGCCGAGTTCGCGCGGCTCCTCCGCGATCGCGGCGTGCGCGGCGCGCTGGTCCGCTGCCGCGGCGAGACGCGTCGCACGTTCTGCTTCCTCGATCCGCGCGGGCGCGATCCGACGCTCGTGATCGAGGAGGGGAGCCGCGTGTCGCGGGCGGAGGTTCGGCGGTTCGAGCGCGCGGCACTCGCGGCGATCCGATCGTTCGCGCCGCAGCGCACCGGAAGAGCGCTCGTCCTCGCGGGCAGCGTTCCGCCCGGGCTCGACGCGTCGATCTACGGTCGCCTGGCGCGGGCCGCGCGGCGTCGCGCCGTCCCGGTCGTCGTCGACGCGCACGGGCCGCCGCTCGTCGCCGCCGTTCGCGCGGGCGTCGACGCGATCTCCGCCAACGAGGAGGAGCTGGCGGGGCTCGCGGCGGAGCGCGGATCGCTGCGTGCGCGCAGCGTCGCCGCCGTGTGCTTGAAGCGCGGCGAGCGGGGTCTCGTGCTGATCGATCGCGACGGAGCGTTCGTCGCGCGCGCCGCGATCGTGCGCGGCAACCCGACCGGCTCGGGCGACGTGATCACGGCGCACCTCGCGTACGCGCTCGCGCGCGGCGTCCCGCTGGCGTCCGTCCTCGCGCACGCCGTGGCGGCCGCGGCAGCGAACGTGCTGCACGACGAGCCCGCGACGTTCCGCGCCGCCGAAGTCGCGTCCCGCATGAAGCGCGTCACGGTGCGCCGCGTGTCGCCGCGGAATTCGCGATCCCCTTGAACCAGCCGTGCCGCCGGCGGCATCGTTCCGCGTTCCGTTCGAACTGCGCGAAGAGAAGAGCCTGCGGCTCGTGCTGAAACCGTGACCGTTAGCGGACGACGTTCTCTTCGCCCGGCGTGAGCCGCAGGTCGCGGCGCGCGAGCTCGACTCCCTTCGCGTCGACGACGACGAACGCGCGCACCGCATCGGTCGCGAGCAGGCGCTCGCTGTGTCCGTCCGCGAGCGGGACGTCCGTGAAGTTCTCCGTGCGCCCCGGCCCGGAGCGCGTGATCGTCACGTGCCCGCCGTTCGCATCGAAGAAACGCATCGCGGTCGCGCCGGGCGGCGGCGCCGCGAGGTCGACCCGGAACCAACACCGGCGTGCGACGGTGAGCGTGAGCGGCTCGATCGGCGGCTCGGCGAGCTCGAACGTCTCGTTGCCCGCGACGTCCGCCCCGTTCACGCGCAGCGTCGCTCCGAACGGGACGTCCTTCAACACGAACGCGCCGTCGTCGCCGACCGCCGCCTGCGAACCGATCGATTGATTGAAGTACCGCGCGTGGCTGACCGGATCCTCCGCGGCCAGCACGTCGAGGATCACCACGACGGTGGCGCGCGGCACCGGACGCCCGGCGAGATCGCGCACCACGCCGTGCAGCGACCGATGGAGCCCGGTCTCGGGGAACCGGATCACGAGGTCGTCGCGGCCCGCCGCGGCATCGCCCGCCTCGATGCGCCACGCGCGCTTCGAGTCCATCGCGGCGAGGTGGTAGGTGCGGTCGACGAGGCCCGGCAGGACGAACTTGCCCGCGGCGTCGGTGCGCGTCGAGCGCTGCACCGCGCCGTCCCCGGTCATCTCGATCTCCGCGATCAGGATGTCGCCGTTCACGGAGGCGAGCAGCGTGTTGTCGGTGACCCAGACCTCCGCCTGCGGGAGCGGCCGTCCGTCGGCGTCGAGCACGACGCCCGCGAGCGAGAGCGGCCGCTCGGTGAGGTGCAGCTCGACGAACGCGGGCCACGCGGCGTTGCCGCGCTCGATCGTCACCGGGCGCAGCCCGCGCGCGACGGCCGTGATCCGCTCCGGTGGCTGTTCCGCGTCGAACTCGAAGCGGAACTTCCCGTCCTTGCCGCAGCGCAAGTGCATCGTGTCGCCGAAGGCGACGCTCGCGTCGGGGAGCGGCACCGCGTCCGGCCCGGTCACGACCCCTTCGATCACGGAGGAGTGCTTCGGCAGCGCGAGCACGAGCTCGATGCCGGTCGCTGGAAATCGATCGAGGAGCCGCTCCGCGTTCGCGTGTCCGACCGACGTCGCGCCGCAGCGTGATCCGGCGATTGCGGGCGCGGCGGCGAACTCGAACACGCCGTCGTTTGCCGAGCCGGTGCGCCACTCGTGGTTCTTCGCGCTCGTGAGATCGAACGCGAGGCGCGCCCGCGTGTCGCTCGGCAGCGAGATCTCGATCGACGCGTCGGCGATCGGCTCGCCGCGGTCGTCGATGACGCGGCCGGAAACGAGCGTCGAAGGCGCGACGACGATCGTGATCTCCTTCACCGACGCATCGACGGTCCGCAGCTCCGCGTCCAGGACCGGAGCGAAGCGCGGATCCGCGCTGCTGATCGAGCAGGTTTCCTCCCAGGTCGCTTCGGCCCGCGCCTCGTCCGTCTCGACGACGATGTCGAACGAACCGGCCGCGCCCGACGTGACGCGATCGACGCGGCGGTCGTGGCCCGCTCCGCTCCACGTGACGTCGACCGCGACCCCCGGTACCGGCGTTCCGCCGAGGTCGACCACGCGTCCGCGCACGGTCCGCTGCGCGGGGGCGGACGGCGTCGGTGGGACGGACTTCTTCGCGGTTTCCGCCGCGACGGCAATGCGCGCCGGCGCGTCGCCGTGCTTGCTCTCGATCGGCGGCGGCGTCATCGGGAGCGGGGCGCTCGCGCGATCCGAGTTCTTCTCGACGACGACGCGGTCGCCGCCGGTGCCGATCGAGAACACGATCGCCGTGAGCGCGCACAGCACGAGCACGGCGACGATCGCTTTCGCCTTCATCAACGTCGCTCCGATCGAGACGAGAGTGGCCGCGGCGGGGGACTTGGTGAGCGGGATCAGCGCGGCGAGCCAGGCGCGGCGGTCGCCGCCGTGGCGTTCGTCGAGCCGCTGGCGCAGGAGGGCGATCGCGCGCTGCAGGCGCGAGTCGATCGTCTTCACCGGCACGCCGAGTCGCGCCGCGATCTTGCGCGGCGGCAGCTCTTCGAAGAAGCGCAGGAGGATCGATTCGCGGTACGGCTCGGGCAGTTCGCTCACGGCCTGCATCAGCCGGACGCGTTGCTCGTGCCGCGCCGCGAGTTCGGCGGCCGACGGCGTCGCCTCCGGGAGCGAGCCGGCCTGCTCGCGCGCGAGCCGACGCGAGTCGGCGCGCCGTGTCTCGCCGCCGAGGTTGCGGATGACGCGCGCGAGGAAGCCGCGCATCGACCGGATCGGCGTGCCCGCGTCCGTCGGGCTCCGCTCGATCGCGCGCAGCGCGGCGCCCTGGAGCAGGTCGTCGGCCGCCGCGTCGTCGCGGACCAGGCTCCGCGCGAGCCGGCGGAACGCGTCGCGGTCGGCGACGAGGTCGCCGCTCGTCGAATCGGGCGGGCCGCCGGCGGCGAGGTTCGGGTCCACGTGCAACAGGATGCCGCGGACCGGCGATTCACCGCACGCGCGGCCGGGATTTCTCGAGCGCGGGACGCAGTCGCGCGGCGATCCGCTCCGCGAGCGCCGCGTGGCCGGCGGCCGAGAGATGGAGATCGATCGGGAACCACGCGTCCGCGGGCATCGGGTCGGCGAGATCGAGCGGATCGAGGCAGTCGATGCCGCGGGCGTCCGCGAACCGCGAGAGGGCGGGGAACGGATCGCGATTGCGCGTCGGTACGTGCACCAGGAGGAGCGGCGCTCCGCGGCGCGCGCACGCGGCGGCGAGGTCTTCGATCGCGCGGCCGTTCACCTCCCAGCGGTCGCCGAACGGGAAGCGGAGCGCGAGGCGTTCCGCGAGGCGGTCGAACGCCGCGAACACGAACGACTCGCGCTCGAGCCAGAGTCGGATCGCGCCCGGCCGATCGCGCGGCGTCCAATCGACGAGCCGGCCGTCGCGCACCGCGAACAGCGGCTTCGACATCCCTTCCTTCAAGCGGAACGCGGTGCGGCTGCGCTCCAGGTCCTCGGGGTAGATCGCGGCGATCACGGCGGCGGGGCGTCCGTCGGGCAACTCGTCGAGCGCACCGCGCGCCGCGCGCGTGATCTGGTCGACGCCGTACCCCGGCTGCGCGACGTCGAGGATCGCGCTGCCGGGAACCAGCGCCGCGAGCCGCGCCGCGAACGTCTCGTCCGCGGTCACGCCGGTGCCCCAAGCGAACGAATCGCCGGCCACGATGATCGTGCGGTCGCCGGACGCCGTGGTGACGACGCGCCGGCCGCGCGCGTCCGCGGCGTACTCGACGTCGCGTCCTTCCGTCGTCCACGTGAAGCGGATCGACGGCCGCATCACCCAGCCGAGCGCAGCGTCCGCGACGAAGTGGGGGTTCTCGCGCGAGGTGCGCTCACCGGGGAACGATCGCGGGCGCGGGACGACCGCGCCGGTCGCGCGCAGACCGAGCTCGGCCACGATCGTCGCGAGGACCAGGCCGCCGGCCACGAGCAGCAGCCGCGCCGCGACGCGCTTCGCCGTCGCTCCCGTCACGGTCGCCTCGCAAAGCGCACGAGGCGGGCGCCGTCGCCGGCGTCCGCCTCGTGTGAACGACGATCGCGGTCCGCGCGCGCGCTCAGGCGCCGTCGCAGCCGATCGCCTCGACCGGGCATTGCTCCATCGCTTCCTTGCACTGCGCGGCTTCCTCGTCGTTCGCCGGCTGCTTGAAGACCGTGTCGTGGTCGCCCTGCTCGCTCTCCTTGAAGTTGTTCGGAGCGAGGTCGACGCACAGCGAGCACAGGATGCACGACTTGTCCGTGTACCACTTGCCGTTGATGTTGTCTTCCCAGCGTTCGGCGGGGTTCGCCATGGGTCTCGAGCCTCTTCAGCGGCGGAGGGCCGCGCGATCAGGGTTGCAGTTCCGGGGGGGTCCGACGAGCCCCGGAAAGATAGCTTGAAGGTTGCCGACTGCCCGCATTTTTTCCATGCCCACCGTCCGACTCCAGAGCGACGTTCGCATCCTCGTGACCGGGGCGACCGGGTTCGTCGGAGCCGCGCTCGCGCGCGCGCTCGTCGAACGCGGCGCTGCGGTCACCGTGCTGGCCCGGCCGAGCTCGTCCCACGCTCGCCTTCACGGTCTGCCGATCGCGATCGCGCTCGGGGACGTCACCGACGCGGCGTCGCTCGCGGCGCCGATGGCGGCGGCGCAGGCCGTGTTCCACGTCGCCGGTCTCGTGTCGTATCGCACGCGCGCGCGGTCCGAGTGCGAGCGCGTGAACGTCCTCGGGACGCGCAACGTGATGGAAGTGGCGCGGCGCGCGGGAGTGGCGCGCGT
>CAZBOK010000074.1:0-14414 GCA_964493525.1 uncultured Phycisphaeraceae bacterium
CGGTCGCGGCGCCGGCGACTCGCACACGACGCGTCCGTTCACCTGCGCGAGGAGCGCCGAGCTGCGGAAACGGAGCGCGAACACGGCGGCGCCGTCCGCGTCGAGCGCGACCTTTCCACGCGCGAGCTCGCGCCGCTCCGCGACCGTCACGAACTCGGCGTCGCTCGAGTCACCCGCACGCGCGATCGAGAGCGCGAGCGAACCGATGCGAACCTCGGCGCGCGACGCCGGCGGAAGCACGAGCCGTCCGGAGAGCGCGAGGTCGCCGTACCACGGCGCGCGCGCGAGCCGCGCCTCGCCGTCCTTCAGCACGAGCGCCCCGTTCTCGACCGGGGCCGGCGCGGCGCCGACGACGAAGCCGCCGGCGCCGGCGTCGAACCTCGCGTCGAGGAGCGTGTCGTCGCCGCCTGCGAGTGCGTGCGATGCGGCGACGACGACGGCGACTGCGAGCGCGACCGACTTCATCTCAGACCTGGTACTCGAGCACGAAGTCCGCGATGAACTGCTCGAGCTCCGCCTGCTTCGTGTTCGCCTGGCGGTCGACTTCGCCGATCTGCTGCTTCAGCGACTTCACGGTCTCCTCGTCGGTCTTCATCTGAGCGACATAGGTGCTGCGGAGATCCTTCTCCTCCGCGCTCGAACCGAGCGCCTGCAGGTTCTTGCGGATGCGATCCTGGTTCTGCGAGAGGTCGTTCATCTGATCCTTCAACTGCGCCGACTGCCGGCGCAACTGCTCGATCTCCGTCTTGCGGCGCACGATCTCGCGCAGCATCTGCTCGCCGACCGAGTTCAGCACCTTCTGGTCGAGGAACATCGCGATCATGCCGTCATCGAGGTCGGTGACCGAGTAGGTGTTCGACCGCTCCTCCGCTTCGATCACGGTGAGCTTCGCCGTCGCCTTCGCCGCCACGTCGACCTGGAACCGATAGGTGTCGAGCTCCTGCTCGGCCGGCTTCGGCTCGCGGAGCTGGAGACCCGGACGGCGCGGGTGCTCCACGACGATTCGACGCGCGGCGTCGTTCTTGTTGTCGAACGAGTAGGTCTTCTTCTCGATCGCGAGGTAGCGGGTGATCATCACGCCGTGCGCGATCTGCACCTGATGCACGCGCTCGGACTCGGTGTCGTACTTGGTGCTCGCCTTCACACCGAGATCGACCGCGTAGCTCACGTAGCGGCGCTCGTTCGGCTTGAGCGACGCGAGCTGGGATTCGCCGGCGTAGGTCTCGGCCTCGAGCACGGTGACGGGCCCGGCCTCGAGCGTCAGCCCCGTGGTGTTCGTGAGGCGGACCGTCGACAGCGGGTTCGCGGCGCGGATCGACTCGTTGTAGAGCGCGACCTTCTCGCCATCGACGCGCGCGCTCACGATCGGGAGCAGCGCCGAGTTGTTGCGCAGGATCGTGACCGGGTGATCGACGCGGTACTCGAAGAGGTCGCCGATCTCGCGCGACTGCGCGGCGCTCCCCTGCTCCGCCATCGCGTCGTCGAACGACTTCAGCTCCGCCTTCTCCGCTCCCGGAGCGCCGCGTCGCGACTTCGGCATCGGCGCGGCGGCGGCGGCCGGACGCGCGGCGTCGAACGCGAAGCCTTCGTCGCGGTCGGCGAGCTTGTTCACCGCGAACACGGCTTCCTCTTCCTGCTCGTAGATCGGCCGCACCTTGAACTTCGGCGTGTAGAGATCCTGTCGGAACGAGACCGGCATGCCGGCGACCAGCGAGAGCTGCACGTTCTCCCAGTCGTCCTCCGACGTGTTGTCGACGATCGCCCAGCCTTGCAGGAACGGCTTCGTGTCCGCGTCGGCCACCACGAGTCGGTAGCTCGCCTTCCACACCGGCTGCTCGACGGCGTACGAAACGAACACGTCGCGCGCGCCGCTGCCTTCGCACTTCAGCTCGACCGTCTTCTGATCGCGCCGCACCATCCCGCGCAGGACGTCGAGGTAGCGCAGCACTTCCTTCGCGAGCGACTCGTCCTCGAACTTCAGTGAACGCAGGTCGAACAGATCGGCGGAGACGATCTCCCCGCCGTCGGTCATCACCGAGAGGCGCGGCGTGCGCAGCTCGCGGCCGTCCTTCACCTCGATGCGGTTGTCGAGGCCGAGCACCGACCCCGAGAACTCGCCGCGGCCGGCGACGTCGCAGTGGATCCGCGCGCCGCGCAACTGCTTCAGCAGGCTCTGCTGCACGTCGTCCTGCCGCAGGTCGAAGGCGAACTCGGCGAGCACGCGCTCGGGCGGCTTCTGCGAGTCGTACGAGATCGAGCCGATGCGCCCGCCGCTGCGGTCGAGCGCGGTCAGGGTCTTCAGCACGTCGCTCATCTGGTCCTGCTTGAACACGAGGCGCACGGAGACCGTGTCCTTCACTTCGCCCTGCCGCTCGAAGTAGCCGATGCCGTGCTTGTAGAGGACGACGCGCTGGATCGGCAGCTTGGCCTGCGCGTCTTCCGCCGGCGCGGCCGACGCGGCGCGCGGGGGGAGGATCGCGGCGAGCGCGACGATGGACGGGACGAGGATGCACGACGGCGACTGCATGACGAAGCTCCGTGGGCGGCGGGACGAAAGGGTCCGCGGCAATGGCCGGCTGTGATGACCGTTCCCGACCAATCGTTTAGAGTTCAACGCCGCACTTCGAGAAGTCCACCCCCCGTTCGCCAACCATCGCCCCGGGCTCGACGCGAGCCCACCGGAGGAAGATCCATGTCGTCGTGGTTGAGAATCGACCGCACGTCCACCTCGGCCGTCGGTTTCGCGAGCAGCGCGCTCGCATTGATCGCTCTGATGACACAGATCTCCCCGCTCGGTCGCGCGCAGGATGCGCCGGCGCCCGCCGCGCCCGCCCCCGCCGCGCCCGCCGATGCCGACAAGAAGGGCGGCGACGAGGATCTCACCAAGGCGACCAACGAGGTCGTCATCAAGAAGGAGCTCGCGGTCCTCGAGGAGGTGTACAAGCGCCGCGCCGCGCTGCAGTACCTCAAGCTCGACAAGGGCGTCCGCGATCAGATCGTCGCCGACCTCGACACCGAGTCGGCCGCCGCGATCAAGTCACTGACCGACGACGAGTCGGTCTTCACCAACCTCGACTACCACTTCATCGAGAAGATGAAGAACTGCCAGGACCGCATCCTGTTCCGGCTGCGCAAGGACCAGTTCCAGGGCATCGAGGACGTCCTCGAGGCGATGAAGGACAAGCAGTACCCGACGTCCGCCGCGTTCGCCGAGTTGATGAACGTCATCGAGATGAACTTCCGCTACGCGCTGCGCAAGGGACTCATCTCCGACGCCGAGTTCGCGAAGGACGCCGGCGCGCGACTCACCTCCGAGACGGTGCGCGTGAACGGCACCGCGGGCCACGCGATCGACGAGATCGCGAAGGCGTTCTGGAAGGACACGAAGCCGGATCAATTCCCCGCCTACTGGTTCGACCCGTCGTCGGGCCCGATCTCGTACCAGTTCGGCGCGGTTCCAGACGCGCCGGCGTATCCGACGGTCGACCTGAACACCGCGACGACGGAGCAACTGCTCGCGATCCCGAACGTCGAGAGCGAGATCGCCGACGCGATCGTCGCCTACGCCAAGAAGAACGGCTTTCAGGGTCCCGAAGAGCTGCGCCTCGTGCCCGAAGTGCCGAAGCATCTGATCGGCGCGCTCGAGACCGTGTGCAGCACGAGCGGCGTCGCCAAGAAGAAGCAGTGGACCGTGATGGTCTACCTGAACGCGGCGAACAACCTCGAGCCGTGCGGCATCGAGGACGTGAACGAGATGGAGAAGGTCGGCTCGACGCGCGACGTGAACGTCGTGGTGCAGCTCGACCGCTACAAGGGCCACGAGAAGCGTGCGGTCCCGAATCCGGCGTACTTCCGCAATCCGTATTCGGAGTTCGAGCACCAGTTCTACGTCGGGCTCAATAACTCCCCCGGCTCGGCGCGCTTCTACGTCCTGAAGGACGATGACTCGGTGCGCGTGCGCTCGGTCGTGAAGGGCAGCACGGGCGAAGCCGATGCGGGACGGCCCGAGCACCTCTCGGACTTCGGCAAGTGGGCGATCGAGAACTTCCCGGCCGAGCACTACGCGCTGGTGATCTGGAACCACGGCGCCGGCTGGAGCGGGGTGTCGTTCGACGAGAACACGAACCACGGCCTCGATCTGCCGGAAGTCCGCACCGCACTCGAGCAGATCTGCTCGACGCTGAAGAAGCAGGACAAGCCGAAGATCGACGTGCTCGACTTCGACGCGTGCTTGATGGCGACGCTCGAGGTCGCGTACGAGCTGAAGGACAGCGTCGAGTACCTGGCCGCTTCGCAGGAGACCGAGCCGGGCGACGGGATGCCGTATGACGACTACCTCAAGTGGCTCGTCACCTATCCGGAAGCGCCGCCGGCCGCGTTCGCGAAAGCGATGGTCGACACCTACGTGAAGTCCTACATGCCGAAGGGCTCGCAGGTGGAAGGCGAGATGGCGTTCCTCGCCGAGACGAAGTCGGCGATCCGCCTGTCGCGCGTCGCGGAGTTGAAGACGCGCGTCGAGAAGTTCGCGGCGACGCTGCTCGATCGCCCCGCGCTCATGGGCGAAGTCGCCGAGGAAGTCGTCGGCGACGCGCGGCGCTTCGGCCGCCTCGTCGACATCCAGGACTTCATGACGAAGATCCAGGCGAAGGCGAAGGGCGACCTCGCGCTCAAGGAGGCGGTCGATTCCGTCATCGACTTGATCGGCTACCCCACGACGGGCGTCGACAAGCTCGTGAACGAGGTGGTCATCAAGCGCCGTTCGCCGGGCGCGGTCGTGTGGGGATACAACAACTGGCAGTCGCCCCCGCGCAGCCTCGCGCCGTTCGTCCATCAGTCGAAGTACGCGAAGACGCCGCTCACCGGCCCCGACGACAAGGGCAACTACGTCGCGAAGATCCAATTCCCGCCGATGCTGTTCGACCCGAAGACGAAGAAGCCGGTCGCGGTGACGCAGATCGACTACCGGTTCGACGACGAGCAGGAGAAGCGAACCATCAAGGACTTCGCGAACAACTTCATCACGACCGACTTCCCGTCCGACGGCGTGGTGATCTCCGAAGGCCACCTGGTGTCGAACAGCCGCAGCCACGGCATCTCGCTCTACTTCCCGAGCTACCTCGGCTTCGACTCCGAATACCAGCGCCTCAAGTTCGCGGAAGGCAGCAAGTGGGTCGAGCTGTGCAACCGCTTCCCGATGAAGAAGCTCGAGAACCCGGCGCCGGTCGCGCTGCTCGGCATCAACCACGCGACGAAGTCCGACCGCGACGAGCTCGGCAAGATCGTCGTGAAGGACGCGTTCAAGGACACGATCCGCCGCTTCGACTTCGCGTCGCGCCTCGGCGGCGACCTCACGAAGCTCGGCTTCAAGTACGACGCGATCCGCGACCCGCGGCCGTACGGCGAGGACTGGGAGCAGTTCGTCGGCCACTGGCAGGACGGCGTCGTGATCCTCGACAACCACGACGGGCTCGGCTCGGGCGGCGGCAACCCGTTCGGATATCTCTCGAGCCCGTTCCCCTCCGGCCCGCAGAGCAGTGGCCCCGAAGGTCGCACCGTGATGCGCCTGCTCGAGAACGGCGGTCGCCTCCTGCTCAGCACGCCCGCGGCGACCGCCGCGACGTGGGACCTGCCGCTCTACAAGGACACGCTCGGCCTCACGTACGGAGAGCGCTGGGACTACACGTACAAGTTCAAGGCGAAGGGCGCGAAGATCGCCGCGGACAAGCTGATCGAGATCACGCCCGCGCGGAAGGGCGCGCCGATCCAGGTGTTCAACGGCGGCGTTGGCGTCGAGCCGTTCTGCACGCTCGAGAACGGCAAGATGGTCGGCGCGAAGATCTCCCGCGAGGATCCGAAGACGAAGAAGCCGTACCGCGCCGTCGTGCTCGGCTTCTACCTCTCCGACGTCGCGAACGACGACGACCGCCGCGCGCTGCTCGACGAAGCGCTCGCGTTCCTGAACGCGAAGCCGGAGACGAAGCCGTCCGAGGTGCAGCCGATCGGTTCCGCGGCGCCGGCGCCGAAGCCGGCGGCCGCTCCCGCGACGCCGCCGACGGAGACCGGCGCCGGCTCGCGCGGCGATTCGCGCCACGAGTACCACTGGGACTGATCGGCAGCGCTCGATGAAGCTCTGCCGCTTCGGCGCCGCGGGTCGCGAACGACCCGCGGCGCTCGACGAATCCACGCCGACTCCGACGCTGATCGACGTCTCGGCGCTCGTCGCTGACTACGACGAGCGGTTCTTCGACCAGGCGGGCGCGCCGTGGCTCGTCGAGCAGCTCGGGCGCGCGCGAGTGCGCGAGCGTCTGCCCGTCGTCGACGCGGCGTCGGTCCGCATCGGGCCGCCGGTCGCACGCCCGTCGAAGATCATCGCCGTCGGCGTCAACTACCAGGAGCACGCCGGCGAGACCGGCGTGAAGCCGCCGGAGTCGCCGGTCCTGTTCTCGAAGGCGACCACCGCGATCGTCGGAGCGAACGACGACGTCGTGATCCCCCACGGCCACGCGACGGTCGACTTCGAGGTTGAGCTGGCTCTCGTGATCGGTCGCCGGCTGAAGAACGCGTCGCGCGACGAGTGCATCGCTTCGATCGCCGGCTACGCGGTGATGAACGACGTGACCGAGCGCACCGTGCAGGTCGCCGATCTCAAGCAGTGGTTCCGCGGCAAGTCGTTCGACACGTTTGCTCCGCTCGGCCCGTGGCTCGTGCCGGCCTCGGACGTCGCCGATCCGCAGGCGCTCGACCTCTCGCTCGCGGTGAACGGCGAAACGATGCAGTCGTCGAACACGCGCCACATGATCTTCCCGATCGGTGCGATCCTCGAGAAAGCGTCCCGTGGAATGACGCTGCTGCCGGGCGACGTCGTGTCGACCGGGACTCCCGATGGGGTCGGCAAGGCGCGCAATCCGCCGCGCTTCCTGAAACCGGGCGACGTCATCGAGGCGCGTGTCCAAGGGCTCGGCGAGCAGCGCACGCGCGTGGTCGCCGAGCAATCGTGACCGCACCGGTTTCCTCGCGCATCCGCTGAGGTAGTCTTTCGCCTCGCCGGCGACGGGCCCCCGCCGGCAGCGGGAAACCGCCATGGCCGTCGCACGCCTTCCATCCACCGTCATCGTCATCGCAGCGTTGTCCGTGGGCTTCATCGCCGGCGCGGCGCTCCCGTTCGACGCGCTGCGCTGGGCGCGCGCCCTCGCGACCGGGCCGGCGCGGCCGCGCCCCGTCGCCGATCGATCGCGCCCGCTCGCCGCCGCGGAGCAGGCGACCGTCGACATGTTCGATCACGCGACGCGCTCGGTCGCGTTCATCGCCACGTCGCGCCTGAAGCACGAAGTGCGCGCGCCGGGGAGCCCGCGCGCGATCCCGATCGACGAGTCCGCGTTGCCGCGGCTGCGCGACGAGTGGCGAAGCCACGGCGGCACGATCACGGTCGATGACGGCGCGGGCGTCGCGCTCACGTTCGCGCCCGCGGACGGCAAGGACAACTTCGATTGGGATTCGGGCTCCGGCTTCGTGTGGGACACGAGCGGTCACGTCGTCACGAACCTGCACGTCGTGCGCGACGCGTGGGACCTGCGTGTGCGGCTCGCGGATCTCTCCGACTGGCCGGCGACGGTCGTCGGCTTCGACGAGGACAAGGACCTCGCCGTGCTGCACCTTGACGCGCCGGCCGAGCACCTCGTGCCGGTCGCGATCGGCAATTCGAGCGAGCTGCGCGTCGGCCAGACCGCGTTCTCGCTCGGCAACCCGTTCGGTCTGTCGTCGACGCTGACGCAGGGGATCATCAGCGCGGTCGGTCGAACGATCCGCTCCGGCACGGGGCAGGGGCGCATCATCCAGGACGTGATCCAGACCGACGCGGCGATCAACCCCGGCAACTCCGGCGGACCGCTGCTCGATTCGGACGGGCGCGTGATCGGCGTCACCACCGCCGTGGTCGCGGAGACCACGGGTGGCGCCGGGATCGGTTTCGCGATCCCGATCGACACCGTGAACCGGATCGTTCCCGACCTCATCAACTTCGGACTGCCGCGTCGCGCCGGACTCGGCGTGCGCGTGCTCTCCGAGCTGAACAACAAGATCGACGGCGTGATGATCGCGTGGGTGATGCCGGGCAGCGTCGCCGAGAAGGCGGGCCTGAAGGGCGATCTCGAACTGGACGGGATCGGCGAACCGCTCCACGACCTCTCGCACGACGCGCTCGACGGGGACGTCATCGTCGGCATCGACGGCGAAGCGATTCGCAACTTCGACGACCTCTACCGCGTGCTCGATCGCCACGCGGCCGGCGACACGATCCGCCTCGACTACCGGCGCGGCAAGACCGTCCAGCACACCGCGCTCGAACTGCAGCTCCTCTCGATGGCTCCGCCGTCCGGTCAGCCGAGTGCGAAGCCGTCCGAGCCCTGACCGCCCGCGGCGAGCGTTCGCGCAATACGGTGGGACGATCCGCCGGCGCGGCGATGGGTCGACCGCCGAGCTGCTCGCCGATGCCTGGCGCGCGGCCTCCGGCGAGGGCCGCGACCTCACGCACGGACTGCATCCGTACCCCGCGCGCCTGCATCCCGGCTTGGCACGGGCGCTGATCGCGCGCGCGTCGCCGGCGCACGGAGTCGTGCTCGATCCGTTCTGCGGAAGCGGGACCGTCGCCGTCGAGGCGCTCGCCGCGGGCCGCATCGGGATCGCGTGCGACGTGAACGCCGTCGCGGTGTGGATCGCGCGCGCCAAGACCGACCCGCTCCCGACCGCGCGACGCCGCGATCTCGAACGCGCGGCGGCCGCCGTCGCCGCGTTCGCGCGCGGGGCGCGGGAAGCCGATCGCGCGCGCATCGACGAAGGCCTGCGCGATCTGTTCGACGCGCACGTCCGCGCGGAGTGGGGCGCGCTGGCCGCGGGGATCCGGCGCGTCGCGGACGCGGTGCTGCGGGACCGGCTCGCGCTCGCGCTGTCGTCGTTGCTCACGAAGCTCGCGCGACGGTCGGGGGAGACCGGCGGTCGGGTCGCGAACAAGCGGATCGCGCCCGGGTTCGCGACGCGGTGGTTCGTCGAGCGCGTCGCCGAGTGGACCTGCGCCGACGCCGACCTCGACCGCGTCGCGCGCGGCACCCCGCGCCCCGCCGTGCTGCGCGCCGACGCGCGGCGACTTCCCGTCGCAGATGCATCGGTCGACCTGGTCGTGAGCTCGCCCCCCTACCCGGCGACCTACGACTACGCGGCGCTGCAGCAGGATCGCGCGCGTCTGTTCGGGATCGACGTCGCGGCCGCGGCGCGGCTCGAGATCGGCGCGCGCCCGAGCTCGCCGCGCGCGCCGGAGTCACGCGTCGTCGATGACTATGCCGCGGACCTCGGCGCCGCGTGCCGAGAGATCGCGCGCGTCGCGCGGCGCGGAGCGCTCGCGTGCCTGGTGGTCGGGGATGGGTTCGTCGGCAGTCGCGTCGTGCCCGTGGCCGGTCTCGTCGAACGCGCTGCGCAAGCGGCGGGGTTGGCGTTCGTCGCGTCCGCGTCCGAGGACCGGCCGATCTCGTTCGCGCCGGCACGGGGCGCGGGACGGCGTGCGGAGCACCTGCTGGCGTTCCGCCGCTGACGAGCGACGCCGATCAGTTGCGGTCGTCGTCGTCGTCGTCGCTCGACTCGTCGTCGTCCGTCTTGCCGGAATCCTTCTTGTCGTCGCCCTCTTCCTCCGCGCTCGACGCGTCGTCATCGTCCGACTCGTCGTCGGTGACGTCTTCGGTGCGCGTGACCTTGCCGGCGTCGCCGCTCACGTTCACTTCGAGCAGGCGGCCGTCCTTCAGGATCTTCACCCCGAAGTACGCGATCTTCTTCCTGTGCTCAAGTTCGGCGTCGAACGCCTTGCCGCCGGTCTCCTTCTCGGCGGCGGCGACCGCTTCGGCGAGCGACACCTTCTGCTTGCCGAGGGCCTCTCCGAGCTTCGCGATCTTCTCCGCTCGCTCCTTGGCCACATCCGCCTTCGCCGCCTTGGCGGCCGCCTTGTCGTCGTCGCTCCGCGCAACGAGGGCGCCGCCGAGGATCGCCGCGAGACCGAACACCGAGAGAACCGAGAAGAGACGATTCGTGCGCGTCATGTCGAGAACTCCGGGAAGTCGCTGCCGTCGAGATCGCGGCCGAGGTTAGCGCGCCTCCCGGCCATCGGGCGAGATGGAAACGCGCGCGCCGATCGATCCCGACCGGCGCGCGCTTCGGTGCACGGTGTCGGGGACCGCGCGATCAGCCGCCGGACTCGTCCGAGTCACCGTCGTCGGTGCTCGCGCTGTCGTCATCGTCGTCGCTGTCGTCGTCTTCGACCTTCGCGACCTTTCCCGTCGCGGGGTCGAGGCTCACCTCGATCTTCTTGCCGTCCTTGAGGATGTCGACGCCGAGCTTCAGCGCACCGGTCTTCTTCTTCGTCTCGAACTCCGCGGCGAACGCCTTCCCGCCGGTCTCCTTCTCGGCGGCGGCGATCGCGTCCGCGAGCGACGTCGGGCACGCGCCCAGCGACTTCGAGAACTTCGCGAGCGCTTCGGCGCGCAGACGCACCTTCTCCGCCTTCTGCTCCGCACTCGGCTTCGCCTTCATTGCCGGAGCCTGGCCCGACTTGTCCTGCGCGAGCACGACGCCGACGAGACCGACGCACAGGACACCGGCCACGAGCCAATTCGAACGCACCATTCCGAGCCTCCCAGTCGCCATCGGGGCGGCCCGAATTCGGGCCTCCTCCAGCAGGCGATCGGGGCGAATCGCAGCGAGCCGGGATGATTCGGACGTGAGCTTCGATGCGGACCGGAAAAAAAACGCGCGAGGTCTCTCGCCGAGACCTCGCGCGCTCCCCCTTCGGCTTTTGCCCCCGGTGCCACGGCTCGGTCAGGAGCCGGCGGCCCGCTACGGCTGTTCGGGATGCCAACGCATCGACCGCTCACCCCCGCTCGTGTTCACGGGGGCGAACGGCGACGTTGCGGGCGCGAGTCGTTGCCGGTTCGGGAGCCCCTTTCCGGTGCGAAAACCTGCCCGGCCCCTGCACCACCCGACGGCAACCACTGGCGCTCATTGCAGGAAGCGGAAGTCGTGCACCAATCCCACGGGGTCAAAGCACTTTTTTTTGTGCGGTCCGCTCGACGGTCCCGATCTCGAGCTGTCGGCCGCGCGATCGCGTGGCGGGGTGCCACGAAGCGGTGAACGGCCGCGCAGGAATGGGAGAAAACGTCATGGTTGAGCGAAAGGTCTGCCTGGGGATCGGATACCGCGACGGCTGGAGCCACCGCTACGACGCGAGCACGTTCCGCGAGATCCACGACTCGCTCGAGGCGGAGATCACCGCGTTCTTCAAGAAGTCCGTGCGCGACGCCTGGCACGTGCCGATGCCCCCGCTCGAGCACGCTTCGCTGATCGCGACGCAGCCGGTCGAGGCCGGCATCTTCGAGACGATCGATGAGCACCTGGCGCTGCTGAACTCGGTGGCCGATCAGCCGAACCGGTTCGCGCGCGGAGCGATGCTCTCGACCGAATGCATGCAGATCGACGATCACTGGATCAAGATCGGCGCGTTCGAGCTGCTCGAGTTCGGGAAGCGCAAGTTCGCGACGGGTCGAACGCTGAACGGCCGCGTCAGCGAGACCGTCGACCTCACGCTCGAAGCCCGCTGGGTCTGCTCGGGTTGATCCGTTCGGAATGGAGCGGCGCTAGCCGCGACCGTCCGGCGCACCGTCGGGTCCGGCCCCACCGAGTTCCGCGATGCCGTCGAGCCCGCCGGTGCGCAGTTTCGCGACGAGGGTCGTCAGTCGCACGACCGCGCGCGTGTACCGCATGCTCGACGCCGCCTCAGACATGCCGAGCTCCGCTCCGATCTCCGCGTGGGAACGCCCGTCCCAACGCCGCATCACGACGACTTGACGGTCGATGGGGTCGAGCAGCTCGATCGCGAGTCGCACGAGCGAGCGCGATTCCGCCTGCACCGCTTCGCCGCTCGGACCGACGGTGACGATCCCACCATCGCGGATCAGCAGCTCCGACTCGCTCGAAAGCGTGTCCTCCCGCGCGAAGTCGCGGCGCCGCGCCGAAAACCAGTCGTTCTGATCGCGGATCACGTTTTCGACGATCCGCACCATCAGATTGCGGAAGTGCTCTTCCCGGTCGATTCGCAGTTTCGGGCCGTCGTGAAGGAAGCGCACCATCGCGTCCTGCACGATGTCGCCGGTCTCCGCCTTCTGATGCAGGTCGCGGCCGAGCCGCTCGCGGACGCGCGCCTTGATCCAGGACAGATGGCGAGCGAGCAGACAATCGAGCGCCTTCACGTCGCCCGCGCGCCAGCGCTCCAACAGTTCTGTCGATCCTGGTTCGGTCATCGCGTCCCGCAAGTCGAGCGCGGACGCTCGGTCCGCCCGCGGATTCTACGGGCAGCCTCCCCGAGAACCACCGGCGCATCGCGGCGGAAGCCGGTACTCTTCCGCGCCGGGGCCGGCAGGAAACGGGAGCGCGGCGAAGGATGCAGTCGACATCGGGGTCGGGAACGGTGGAACCGGGAGGAGACGCCGCCGAGGTCGAAACGCGCGTCGAGGCGTTCGTGCGGGCCTGCGATTCCGGTGCGGCCGTCGAGCTCGATGCGTTCTGCGCCGACCTGCGGCCCGAGATCCGCGCCGAGGTGCGGCGACGCTGCGACGAGTACCTGAAGCTCGACCCGTTCCTGGGGCGCGTCGCGCGCCGGATCTCCCCGGGGGCGACGACGGCTGCGGGCGAGCCGCTCGGCCGCTACCGCCTGCTCGCCGAGCTCGGCGCCGGCGGGATGGGCGTGGTCTACCGCGCGGTCGATCCGGAGAACGCGCGCGAGGTCGCGGTGAAGGTCATCCACCGCCACCTCGTCGAGTCGCTCGCCGTGCGCGAGCGGTTCCGCCGCGAAGTCTCCGCCGCCGCGCGCGTTCGCCACGCGTCGGTCGTGCCGGTGCTCGACTCGTCGGACGGCGACCCGCCGTACCTCGTGATGGAGCTGATCCACGGCGAGAGCCTCGATGATCGCCTCACGCGCGAGCGAAAGGCCGGGGCACCGCTCCCGCGCACGCAGGCCGACTTCGCGGCCGCATCACTCCTCGTCGCCGACGTCGCCGCCGGCCTCGGCGCGGTGCACGCCGCGGGCATCGTCCACCGCGACGTGAAGCCGCACAACATCCTCCTCGACTCCGCCGGCCGGCCGCGGCTGACGGACTTCGGTCTGGCGAAATCCGACAGCGACGTCCATCTCACGCGCACGGGAGATCTCGCGGGCACTCCCCACTACATGAGCCCCGAGCAACTGCTCGCCCGCCGCGTCGCGATCGACCACCGCACCGACATCTACTCGCTCGGCGTCGTGCTCTACGAGATTCTGGCGGGACGGCGTCCGTTCGAGGGAGGCGCGTCGCAGGACGTGATCTATGCGATCTCGTTCCTCGCTCCACGGCCGTTGCGCGAGATCAACCCCGCGGTGCCGCCAACGCTCGAGAACATCTGCTTGCGCGCGCTCGAGAAGAGTCCGGACAAGCGTTACGCGAGCGCCGCCGACTTCGAGCGCGACCTGCGCGCCTTCGCCGCCGGCGAGCGAGTGACGACCAAGGCGCCGCTGCTCGGGTATCCGTTGGTGCTGCGCATGCGGCGATGGATCGGGCCGCGACGTCGAATGATCGCCGCGACACTCGCGTTCCTCGCGCTCGCCGGCTGCGTCATCCTCGCAATGACGCTCAACCAGTCGGCCGAGACCGTGTCCGTGTCGGTGACGAGCGACGTCCCCGGCGATCTCGTGTTCGCGGCTCCCGTCGAGATCACGCAGGACGAGCCCGGGGAACTCCAACAGATCGGCGTGACACCCCTCGAAGGACACGTCCTCGGAAAACCAGGACGCTGGCTCATCGTCGTGAAGCGGCCGGGGTTCGGCAGCGGCGAATTCATCCGCGATCTGTTCCGACGCCGTGCTGCGGGCGAGGTCAGAGCGACCATCGTCGCGGATGCACAGGCGATGAAAGGGATGATTCGAATCGCAGAAGGAGATGCTGACGTCGGGCTCGGTTTGTCCGCAAGAACTCCCTGGTATTCCACACGGCCGCGTTCTCTGAAGACCTTTCGGATCGATTTCACGGAGGTTTCGAACGCCGAGTACCGCGGCTTCCTCGCGACGGGAATCGTCGCGCCGCCACGACACTGGCAGCCCGAACCAACGCCGGATTGGGAGAACCGCCCCGTGGTCTGCGTCACATGGGCGGATGCCGTCGCATATGCCGAATGGGCGGGAAAACGACTTCCCACGTGGGTCGAGTGGAGCCGCGCCGCTCGAGGGCCGAAGGGACTTGCATTCCCGTGGGGCAATGACCCGTCCGACGCGGTCCGACACGCCGTCGTCGAGCGAGATTCGCCTGAAACCGGCAAGGAATTCGAGAGCGCGCGAAAGTTCTTGAACGCCG
>CAZBOK010000075.1:0-14351 GCA_964493525.1 uncultured Phycisphaeraceae bacterium
GACGCGGCGATCGCGCGGGCGCGACCCGTCGTGGCCGAACGCGGCGGTGCGATCGACCGTCGCGGCGCGTCCGACGCGGCGCCGGTCGCGGCGTCGACCGACGACCTGCGCCTGATCCTCGACGTCCTGATCGACAACGCAGCGAAGTACGGCGGCGATCCGCCGCGCTTGGAGGTCGCGCTCGATCGTGCGGACGGCGTCGTTCGCGTCGGGATCCGCGACCACGGTCCGGGCGTCGCGCCGGCCGAACGCGCACGTCTGTTCGAGCGCTGGTTCCGCGGCGCGGAGGGCGTGAAGTCGCGGCAAGGCGGCGCCGGCATGGGCCTCTTCCTCGCGCGACGCGCGGCGCGCGCTGCGGGCGGCGACCTCGTGCTCGAGTTCCCCGACGACGGCGGCACGCGCGCGGTCCTCACGCTGCCCGCGGCGGAGCGCCCATCGTGAGCGAGATCCTGGTGGTCGAGGACGACGCGGCGCTCGCGCGCGGCCTGAAGGACAACTTCACGTTCGAAGGCCACGCCGTGCGCGTCGCATCGACGGGCGAGGACGCGCTGAAGCAGCTCGCGAGGGCGTCCGCCGACCTCCTCGTGCTCGACCTGATGCTGCCGGGGATCAGCGGCTTCGACGTCCTGCGCCGGCTCGATGAGACCAAGCGCCGGCCGCGCGTGCTCGTCCTGTCGGCGCGCGACGCGGAGACCGACATCGTCCGCGCCCTCGACCTCGGCGCCCACGACTACGTGAAGAAGCCGTTCGCCCTCGCCGAGCTGCTCGCGCGCGTGCGGGCACAGCTCCGCGAAGCCGCCGGCGTCGCGACGGCGCCCGCGGACGACGCGCGCTTCGCCGACGTCCGCGTGTCGTTCGCGCGCTACCGGCTGTGGAAGGGCAAGCAGGAGCATCTGTTGTCGCACCACGAGGTCGGCCTCCTGCGCCTGTTCCTCGCGCGCCCCGACCAGCCGCTGAAGCGGGCGGAGATCCTCGACCTGGCGTGGGGGAAGGACGCGTACCCCTCCGAGCGCACGATCGACAACTTCGTCGTGAAGCTGAGGAAGAAGATCGAGGACGACCCGGAGGCGCCGCGCTTCATCCGCACGGTGCACGGCGTCGGCTACCGCTTCGTGCCGGACGGCCGCCCCGAGCACGGCGCTCCGTGACGAAACAATCGCGACGGATGACGAGCGCGTGACAAGCCGGGACGCCGATCGAGCGACAAAGGCGCGCGAAGGAGACATCCCATGAGAATCGTTCCGATCGTGGTGCTGCTCGCGTCGCTCGTCGCCGGCGCGGTCGTGCGGGCGCAAGAAGTGAAGACGGCGAAGGACGCTTACCTCGAAGCGTGGTTCCAGGAGACCGCCGAGCGCGACTTCGGCAAGGCGCTGCAGCTCTACCAGCGCTGCGTCGACCTCGGCGCGACGACCGACCAGGAGCTCGCGGCGAAAGCACTGGTCCGAATGGGCCGCATCGCGCAGGCGCGCGGCGAGTCGGACGTCGCCACGGGGTATTTCGAGCGCGTGGAGACGGAGTTCGCGGCGACGAAGGCGGCGGGCGAGGCGAGCACGGCGAAGGCCGGCGCGCTGGCGAAGCCCGCGACCGAGAAGGACGTCGCCGCGGTGGAAGAGGCGCGGAAGTTCCTCGTGGAGATGCTCGCGAACGGCGGTGGCACCGTGACGAGCGAGAAGGCCGCGACCGTGTTCCGCGTGTTGTCGCCGAAGCAGATCGCGGACGAGTTCAAGCTGCGTGGGGGAGCGCTGCACCTCATCCTCGCGCGGTTGCCGGAACATGCGTTCCTCAATGAGTGCGTGGACGTCGCCGACATGACTCGGGACGGGGACGTGGTTCGGTCAACGGCCGGCCGGTGTTCGGACCCGAGCATCGAGATTCCCGAACGTCTCCTTGCGGCAGTCGATTGGCGCGACTCCGCTCTCGCGTCGATGGTCCTGGGTCGATTCATGGACGATCGCCGCGTCGGCGGATTGGCCGCGATCAGGCGCCTGTTCGCGACATCGCCGGACTTCGCGCGACTCGGGTGGCTCCGAAGCGACGTCATGAACCAGCTCTCCACGCGCACGGACGCCGACGCGGCCGACCTGATGCGCGAGCTGCTCGACCGGTTCTTCGCGACGAATCCGGATGCGAAGCGGACGGGCGAACGGATCCCGCAGGGCTTGCTCCTGACTGACACTCCCGCGGGACGCGTGCTGCGCAGTGTGTGGCCGAAGCTACCGGCGGAATGGCGCTTCGATTCTGCTCGGGCGTCGATTCACCATTCGCCAGAGATGCCCGCCGATTCGGTCGAGACACTCGTGAACGACCCTGAGCACAGGATCCGCGAGTACGGGATCTCCGAGCTGCTTCTTTCGCATGACGCGGGTCGACGCAGCCGCGGAATCGAGGTCCTGCAACGTGAGCCGCGGCCCTGGAGCCAGGCCTTGCTTTCCGACGTCGGACAATCGGTACAAGACGCCACCGCATGGCTCGACGCCGCGAACGACGAAGTGAAGGAAGCGCTCTACTTCCACCTCATCGCGGGCACCAATTCCCGGCCGATCCTTCCGTTGCTCCGCCGAGGGCTCGATCGGAATGAACCCCAACTGATCGACGCGCTCTGCGGGTCTTCGCTCGCGCGTGGTCCATCGGGTCTCGAGCTCGGCCTGCCGGCGAACGCCGCGCTTCTCACCCGTGACCAGAACGACCCCGCCGGGCGGCTGTTCCGGGACCTGCCGACCGCGCGTCAGGAACGGCTCGGCGAGCGGCTCGCGCGCGCCGTGGCGGCGCTGCCGAACGAGCAGCAGCGGCGGAACTTCCTCGCGGCCGTGACGAAGCACGAGTCGGAGATCACCGAGCCCGCGATCTTCGCGATCCTCGCGGCCGATCCGTCGCCGGCGCTGCGGCTTGAGTTCGTGACCGGGATCGGCCTCGACGTCGTCGATGACGAGACGCGGACTCGGCTCGTGCTCGATCCGGATCTTCTCGTGGCGCAAGCCGCGATCGAGAAGTGCCCGAACGAAGCGCCGCTCGTCGCGGCCGCGCCGCGCGTCGCGTCGGCACTGCTCGATCGGTTCGCGCGGGTCACGACGAGCAATCGATTCGTGCGCGCGACGCGCGCGATCTGGCCACGCCTAGACCTCGACGCCGCCACCGCCGACGGCGCGTTGACATTGCTCTGGAGAACCGACATCGACGTCTTCATCGACGCCGTTCGACGTGGTCACGGCACGCGCACGTTCGGCGTAGCCAGCGGACTGTGGTCTGAACTCCCGCTTCCCTGGGACCTCAAGCAAGTGCTTCCGATGAATGCGACCGAAGCGAGCGTCCCTTCGATCGTCGCGACGCTCGAAGCGCGACGCTCTGAGATCGGAGAGGCGATCCGCGTGTTCATGATCGGCAATTGGGTCCAAACGATTCGAACTTCCGACAGCGTGGCCGAATGGGCGGCGGATCAGCTCGCCGCGCTCGGCGCCGAGAAGGAACTCTCCGAGCTGGCGGCGAGCGGCGTCCCGAAGGAACGAATCGCCGGCGTGCGCGGTCTGCTCGCGCTCGGGAAGAAAGACGCCGTGCGCGAGATGCTTCGGGCGACCGGCGACCCGATGACGATCGCGCCGGAGGCGCTGCGCGGCGGGTTGGCCGCGGACGTTCTCGCGCTGGTGCGGAGCGGCCGTCTCGATCTCGAAGCGCTGCTCCGTGTCCCGGAAGTCGGGCGGCTGCCGCCGGAATCTCTCGCCGCGCTCTTGTTCCCGTCCGACGGTCCCGCACTGCGCGCGAGCCTCCCGTTCGGGATCGACCCGGTCGTCGGCGTGCTCGCCGCGCGAGGCGACGAAGAGGAACTCATGACCGCCGCGAAGTTCTACGACTCGCCGCCGGCGGTCCGCGCGCTGTTCGGCCTCGGCAAGGCGACGCGCGTGCTCGACGAACTCCGCGGCCTTTCGCGGAACGCACAGGCGGCAGCGGTCGCCTCCCTCGCGTCGCTCACCGGAATCCCCGAAGGCGGGAGCAATCCGCAGTGGCCGGAGTTCGCGACCGACCAGGACGCCCTCATCGCCCGTTGGCGTGCGGCGCTCGCGACGGCGAGTGCGCCCGCGAAATGAAAATCGGCGGCTCGCTCCCGAGACTGCGGGGGGAGCGAGCCGCCTTCGAGCGTCGCGACCGGCCGCGGGCGGTCAGCCCGAACGCACGCGGACGGAGCGATGACCCGAGTCAGAGAGAGAAGAACGTGATCTGCAGCGCGTTCGTGGCCGCGAGTCCGGCGGCGGCGCCGGCATCGACGGTGAACGCCTGAGCGAAGATCGACTGCCCGACGAGCGCGGGGTTGTTCGCGAGCGCGACGACGTACGACAGGTAACCCTGCCCCGCGCCGGAGTCGCTCATCGAGCCGAGCGCCGTCACGAGGAGCGACGCCGACCCCGCGAGGTGGAACGGCACGCCGGCGACCATCGTCCCGGGCGCGGACAACGCGGTGTCGAGCGCGAGCAACGTCGTCGCGCTGCCGCGTCCGTCGGCGATCGCGAACGAGAAGCGTTCGTTGCCGACGTACGGCGGATCGAAAGCGACCCAGCGCGGGACGAACCCGCCGCTCCCCGCCGCGCCGGTGCGCAGTGTGGTCGGAACGTGCGAACCTTCGCGGTAGAGCGTCGGCCGATCGAACGGCGCGGTCTGGTTCTGGACGCGCGCGTCGGTCAGCGCGCCGAGGAACGCGACGAGGTTCGCGCGCTGCGTCGCGCTCAATCCGAGCGGGATGATCGCCGGGTCCTGGTTGTCATGGAAGTCGCCGCCGCGGTTGTAGAAGTCGACGACGTCGGCGAGCGTCGCCTTGCTGCCGTTGTGGAAGAACGGCGCACGCAGCGCGACGTTGCGCAAGCCCGGCGTCTTCATCTTGCCGTTGTCGTTCGAATTGCCGGTGACCGTGGCGCGGCCGATGTCCTCCGTCGACGGACGCACTCCGACGTTGTGGAAGTTGTTGTCCGTGAACAGCGGTCCGCCGTGGCAGATGTTGCAGCGCCCCTGGCCGTTGAAGATCGCGAACCCGTTCGCCTGCTGCGGCGTCAGCCCGCCCGGCACGTCGACCGGCGCCTGGTCGGAGATCAGCGTGCGCTCGTAGGTCGCGATCGCCTCGATGATCCGCGTCGGCGTGACGGAGGCGCTCCCGAACGCTTCGTTGAAGAGCAGCGGGTAGGTGCGACCGTTGATCCAGGTCGAGAGCGCGGCCGGGAGGTTCGTCGCGAGCGCGAGCGGCTCACTCGTCGTCGCCACGCGCGTCGCGACGTCGTTCCAGTCGCGGCCGGTGTGACCCATCTCGACGGACGACGCCGGCGGCCCCGCGGCCTGCGACTCGAGCGCGGCGATGTTCGGAAGGACGACCGCGTTCGTGAGCGGATCCTCGAACGAGGAATCGGCGCGGCCGTCCCAGAACAGGCTTTGATCGAACGCGGCGTTGATCATCGTCGGCGCTTTGCGCGACGTGACCTGCTCGCGGAACTGGAACGGCGCAGTCTTCGTCATCACGCCGGTCGCGCCGTTCGCGACGACGCCGAGCGAGCCGGCGACGTCGTCCGCGGTGCCGAACACGCCGTCGAAACCCGGGTTCTGCGAGATCGCCGCGAGCGAGACGGTGCGCGGATCGGAGCCGCCCTTCGATGGGATGTGGCAGGTGCCGCACGCGACGGTGCGCGTCGACGACAACTGCTCGTCCCAGAACAGCACCTTGCCGAGGTTCGCCTTCGCGAGCGTGATCGGATTGCCCGGCGGGACGGGCGGCGGCGGCACCGGCGGCGGCGGAGGCGGCGGCCCCTGGGCGCGCAGCGTGGCGGTCGCGCCGGCGGAGATGCACAAGAGGAGTGCGGCGAGCAGCGGGCGGATCATCGGGAGCCTTTCTCCTGGCAGCGGAGAGAAAGAGGAAGACAGCCGTGCGGGGTCGCGGGAATCGCGGGCGGTGAACCGTGAAAGGATGCACCGGGTTGCTGCGCGTGCTCAACTTTTTTCGCGATCCGCGAAGTCGCCGTGCGCGATCGCTCGGCACGCCGATTGACCGGCGCGGCCGATCAGCGTTCGCGGCCCCAGGGCGAGGGGAAGAACTCGCTGCGCAACACGCGTCCGTGTCCGAGCTCGTCGACCACTTCCAATTCGACCGCGAACTCGACGTCGTCACGAATGACGACGTCGAAGGGGACGGCCCGGCGCGCGGACAGCCCGATCGGTCGCGAGTCGCGGTGCAAGTCCGCCCCCGCATGCGTCGCGTCGACGGCGCCGGCCGCGAGGATCAGCGCGTCGGGAGTCGTCGCGGATGTCCCTCGGAACATCACGAACTCGTCGGTCGGGTTCTCGAGTCGGAGCCGGACGCGCGCCGTGCGGTGGTAGTCGGGTTCGAGTCGATCGAATGTGATCGCGACGCCGCGTTCGCGCGTCACCGTCAACGGCACGTGGTCGTCGGGTCGCTCGAACCAATCGCTTTCGAGTCGGTGGTTCGGGCCGCCGAAGAGGGTCACGCGGAACTGACCCGTTCGATCGCGCAGCGCGACGATGAACGAGGACTCCTCGTGAGCCGCGATCTGGATGATGCGGGGCGGATCGCCGTTTCGCACGCTCCTGTCCACCTCGCCGTCCGCGCGCCGCTCGATCTTCTGACTCGAGTCCGGCGACGACAGACGCAGCAATTCGTCCGTCGGATTCTCGATCCGCATGCGGACCCGGTCGTCGTCGAAGAATCGCGCCGGCACGAGCCGCGGCTCGGTTCCGACGAGCGCCGGCCGCGCGATCGGATCGCTCCACACCGTCTCGACGTCGACGCCCGGTGCGCGCCGCACGCGGACTCCGTATCGAGTCGGCCCGAGCGTGCGGCAGTACGCCGCGGTGATCGCGAGCTGCGCGCCCGCCGGCACGACGAGCGTCGCGGCCGGATCGCGCTCGCTCGCGGCGAAGAGTCCCGACCGACCGGCGCCGCGCAGCTCGTCGACGACGGCGCGGCCCGAGCGCGTGCCGGCGACCTCGACGTCGCCCGCCGAGCCGTTCACGAGCCGCAACTGCACTTCGTCGGGCAGGTCGTCCGCGTCGATCGCGTGAACGACGAGCGTCACGTTCGATCCGCGCGCGCTGAGGTTCGTCAGTGGAGCGACGCGGACCAACGCGCGATCTGGGATCGAACGCGGACCCCAGTCGTCGTCGCCGTTCGCGAGCAGCGAGAGACCGACGATCGTGGCGCAGGCGGCGAACATCGGCCTCGCGGAACGCTTGGAGAACCAAGGCGGTTCGCGGCGGAATCCGCCGCCGCCGTCGTGCGCCGCGCGACGCGCCGGTATCAGAGCGAGAAGAACGTGATCTGCAGCGCGTTCGTCGTGGCGATGCCGGTCGCGGCACCCGCATCGACGACGAACGCTTGCGCGAACACCGATTGACCGACGAGCGCCGCGTTGTTCGCGATCGACGTCACGAACGACAGCGAACCCTGGCCGGCTCCGACGTCCGCCATCGCGCCGACCGGGATCACCGTGAACACGCCCGAGCCGGCGAGGTGGAACGGCACGCCCGACACCACGGTGCCCGGCGGCGAGAGCGCCACGTCGAGGGCGAGGAACGCCGGCGCGCCGCCGCGCCCGTCGGCTACCGCCACGGCGAATCGATCGTTGCCCGTGAACGGCGGCTCGAGCGCGACCCAGCGCGGGACGAAACCACCGCTGCCCGCGGCGCCGCTCCGCAGCGTCTGCGGCACGTGGTTCGTCTCGGTGTACAGCGTCGGGCGGTCGAACGGCGCGGTCTCGTTCTTCACGCGCGGATCGGTGAGCGCCTCGAGGAACGCCACCAGATCGGCCTTCTCCTGCGGGCCCAGGCCGATCGGCGCGATCGCCGGATCCTGGTTGTCGTGGAAATCGCCGCCGCGATCGTAGAAGTCGACGACGTCCGCCAACGTCGCGGCGCTGCCGTTGTGGAAGAACGGCGCGCGCAGCGCGACGTTGCGCAGCGAGGGCGTCTTCATCAGGCCGTTGTCGAACGGGCTGCCGGTGACCGCGGCAAGGCCGATGTCCTCGGTCGACGGGCGGGTGCCGATGTTGTGGAACGCGAAGTCGGAGAACAGCGCGCCGCCGTGGCAGAAGTTGCACCGACCGGCGCCGTTGAAGATCACTGCGCCCCGCAATTGTTGCTTCGTCATCGCGCCGGAGACGTCGACCGGCGCGCGATCGGAGACGAGCGTCCTCTCGTAGGTCGCGATCGCTTCGATGATCCGCGTCGGGGTGATGTACGAGGATCCGAACGCGTCCAGGAACAACTGGGAATAGGTGCGCCCGGCGATCCAGGCGTCGAGCGCCGGCGGGATCGACGTCGCGATGCCGAGCGGCTTGCTGGCGAGGACGCGCGCCGCGACGTCGTTCCAGTCGCGGCCGGCGTGGCCCATCTCGACCGGCGACGCCGGCGGCCCCGCGGCCTGCGACTCGAGCGCCGCGTCGTAGGGGAGGACGTTGGCGTGCGTGATCGGGTCGTCGAACGAGACGCCGGCGCGTCCGTCCCAGAACAACGTCGGCGAATACGCGGCCATGATCATCGACGGCGCCTTCCGGCCGGTCACCTGCGCGCGGAACGGGAACGGCGCCGACTTCGTCATCACACCGAGAGCGTTGTTGGTCACCACGCCGAGCGAGCCCGCGACGTCGTCCGAGGTGCCGAACACGCCGTCCTGCCCGGGGTTCACGGATGCCGCCCCGGCGGTCCGCGTGCGCGGATCGGAGCCGCCGGCCGACGGGATGTGGCAGGTGCCGCAAGCGACGGTGCGAGTGGAGGAGAGCTGCTCGTCCCAGAACAGCACCTTGCCCAGGTTCGCTTTCGAGGTCGTGATCGGATTGCCCGGCGGGACCGGCGGAGGGGGGACGACGACCAGCGGCGGTGCGGGCAGTGCACTCTGGGCGAGCGCGGCGGCGGTCGTTCCGGAACCGAAGAGGAGCGCGAGGGCGACGAGCAGCGGTCGATTCATGGTGCGTTTCTGGCGGTGGAGGTCGGAGGAAGATCGCGGGTATCCCGCCGCGTTCGGAGCGGAAAGAGAATGCCGGATGCTCGAACGCGCGCCCAGCCTTTTTCCGATCTTGCTCCCGCGATCGCGGCTTCGCGATTCCTCCGTCCCACGCGCGCCCAGCCGGCCGTTCTCGTGCGCTTGACGCCGGATTCGGGCCGGCGGTACCGTCCCCCGGACTCCCCGCGAGGCTTCGATGAATCGGACGCGCGCGTTCGCCGCCGTGCTGCTCGGTAGCGGTCTCGTCGTTCCCCCCGCGTTTGGCCAGGCGTCCCAGTTCGCGCTGCGCTTCCACGGCACCGGCCAGAACCAGCAGGACCGCGTCCGCATCCCGATCGACGACAACGTCGGCGCCGCCGACGCGAGCGCGCCGTGCGACGTCGGCGCCGCGGGGTTCACGATCGAGTTCTGGATGAAGGGGACGCTCGCCGCGAACGCATCGCCGAGCGCGGGCGGCGACGTCGAGACGCCCGACCTCGCGTGGCGCACGGGCAACGTGATCGTCGACCGCGACATCCTCGGCGGGTCGGACGCGGACTTCGGCGTGTCGATCGCCGGCGGCTTCGTCCGCTTCGGCACCGGCAAGGGCGACGCGCCGGGCCAGAACGGCGACGACACGATCGAAGGCAACGTGAACGTCCTCGACTCCGCGTGGCATCACGTCGCGGTCACGCGCGACGCGACGACCGGCACCAAGCGGATCTACGTCGACGGCGCGCTCGACTTCCAGAGCGCGGCCGGCGCGTCGACCGACGATCTCTCGTATCCGAATGCCGGCGTCCCGGCGCAGCAGTCGCCGTGGGGCCCGTACCTCGTGCTCGGCGCCGAGAAGCACGACGTCGGCCCGCAGTCGCCGTCGTTCGACGGGTGGCTCGACGAGCTGCGCGTGTGGAAGGTCGCGCGGACCGCGTCGCAGATCCTCGAGGCGCACGATCGGATCATCCCGGCGACGACCGCGAACCTCGTCGGCGCGTGGCGTTTCGAGGAAGGCAGCGGCACGAGCTGCGCCGATTCGAGCGCCGCCGGATCGCCGGCCGGGCAGTTGATCGCGGGCGTGCCGGGCAACGGCGAGTGGGTGAGCTTCGCGTCGAGCGCGTCGAACACCGCGCCGATCTCGTTCGGCATCCTGCCGCCCGGGTTCCAGAAGACGACGCTCACCACCGCGCTCGTCGAGCCGACGGTGATGGAGTTCGCGCCCGACGGACGGCTCTTCATCGCGGAGCGCGGCGGACGCGTGCTGGTCTGGCAGAACGGCGCGTTGCTCGGGACGCCGCTCATCCAGCTCGCGGTCGACACCTACAACGGCGAACGCGGCATCGCGGGGATGGCGCTGCATCCCGACTTCGCGAACAACGGTTGGCTCTACCTCTTCCACACCTCGACCGAACCGCGCGACCGCGTGAGCCGCTTCACCGTCGCCGGCAACGCCGCGAGCCCCGCGAGCGAGGTCGTGATCTGGCAGAACACGACGCTCGCGTCGGACTGGCACCACGGCGGCGGCCTGCGTTTCGGGCCGGACGGCAAGCTCTACATCGCGGTCGGCGACCAGTTCGACAGTGCGAACTCGCAGGATCTCTCGAAGGCGGGCGGCAAACTCCTGCGCCTCACCGACACCGGCGCGGTGCCCGCGGACAATCCGTTCGTCGCGACGCCCGGCGCCTACGCGCCGATCTGGGCGTCCGGGCTCCGCAACCCGTTCCGTCTCACGACCGACCTCGCGACCTCGCGCCTGTGGATCGGCGACGTCGGCGGCAACGTGATCGGCTCGTGGGAAGAGGTCGAGCTCGCGCAGCGGGGCGCGAACTACGGCTGGCCGGATCAGGAAGGCCCGCTGTGTCAGATCGGAACCTGCTCCGGCGTGACGTTCCCGCGCGCGGCGTATGCGCACCAGGACGCCGAGTACTTCATCATCTACCCGCAGGGCTCGGTGACGCTCGGGCCGGTCTACCGGAACGGCAACTTCCCCGCGGACTACGCCGGCAACATCTTCATTGCCGACTATGCGAACCGCTGGATCCGTCGACTGATCGTCGACGCGAACGGCGTCATCACCGGCGATCCGCTGTTCCTGTTCCCGCCGTACGCGGGGACGATCGTCGACCTGAAGCAGGGGCCGGACGGCGCGCTGTACTACTTGAACTACGGAGCGCAGTGGTCCGGCGTGCCCGACCAGGCCGGGCTCTCGAAGATCCAGTACGTGCCGGCCGGCAACGTCGCGCCGATCGTCGCGGCGAGCGCGACGCCCGCGAGCGGCGCGGCGCCGCTCTCGGTGAACTTCTCGAGTGCCGGCAGCTTCGATCCCGACAACGGCCCGCAGCCGGTGCAGTGGTCGTGGACGTTCGGCGACGGCGGGACCGCGAACACGCCGAGCCCGTCGCACGCGTTCGTGCAGAACGGCGTCTACACGGCGTCGCTCAGGGTCAGCGACGGGTCCGCGGAGACGACGAGCGCGCCGATCACGATCGAGGTCGGCCATCGTCCCGTGCCGGTGATCGCGACGCCCGCGAACCACGCGCACTACCGCGCCGGCGACACGATCGTCTTCTCCGGCGGCGCCACCGACTTCGAGGACGGGGCGCTTCCCGCCGCGGCGCTGTCCTGGCAGGTGGTGCTCGTGCACGACGAGCACGTGCATCCGTTCCTCGGGCCGCTCACCGGCGTGACGGGCGGCAACTTCCAGGTGCCGTCGACCGGCCACGCGCCGGACCACACCCACTTCGAGATCCGACTCACCGCGACCGACGCCGACGGACTCGCCGCGACCGCGACCTGCGTGCTCGAGCCGGACGGCGCGTTGCTCGCTCTCGCGACGCTGCCGGCCGGAGTCGCGCTCTCCCTCGACGGCGCTCCGCTCGCGACGCCCGCGGTGGTCGAGACGTTGATCGGCTTCCAGCACGAAGTGGCCGCGCCGGCGAGCGCGACGATCGGCGGGCAACTGCACGCGTTCCAGTGCTGGTCGGACGGCGGCGGGGCGACGCACTCGCTGGCGGTGACGACGGGGGGCAAGAACCTCACCGCCGTGTACCAACCCGTGTCGACGACGACCGCGAGCCCGCTCGTCGCCGCCGCGAACCGCAACGCGGAGTTCGCGCCGGGAGTCGGCCAGCAGCCGTTCGATCCGCTCGACGCGAATGCGGTCGGCTTCGGGCGCGACGCGTCCGGTGCGCTGCAGGCGGGGTTCGAGTTCACGCTCGCGGTCCCGCACGGCGCGACGATCGCGGCGGCGCACCTCGAGTTCGTCGCGACCAACGACCAGTCGGGGAGTCCGACCGCGGAGATCCGCGCCTACGACGTCGCGAGCGCGCCCGCGTTCACGCCCGGCTCGCCGACGGCGCTCACGTCGTACGCGCCGCTGACCGGCGGCTCGGTGCAGTGGGCGCCGCCGCTGTTCGCGAACGGGCAGACGTATGCGTCGCCGGACGTGTCCGCGCTGGTGCAGTCGGTGGTCGATCGCGGCGACTGGGCGAACGGCAACGTGATCGGGTTCACGTTCGACGGCGCGCCGACACCCGGGCTCGGACGGCGCTCGGTGAAGAACTTCGCGTCCGGTCAGCCGGCGAAGCTGGTCGTGACGTGGGCGGTGCTGCCGGGCGGCGGCGGCGGGTGCCCGCCGGTCTGCGGCTTCACGACCTACGGACCGACCAACGTCGCCGCGAACCATCTCGCGCTCGTCGGCGGCGGCACGACCGCGATCGGCGGCGTCGCGTCGATCGTGACCACCGGCCTTGGCTCGGCCACGAGCTGCGTGTCGTTGATCTCGCTCACGCCGGGCGACCAGCAGTGGAACGGCGGCCGCCTGCTGGTGAATCCGGTCGGCTACCTCGCGACGCTCGTCGTGCCCGCGTCGGAGGGCGAGTCGTCGTGGAGCCTGCCGATCCTGAACAGCCCGGCGGTGATCGGCGTCTCGATCTCGCTGCAGTCGGCCGCGGCCGACCCGAGCCAACCGATCGGCGTCGCGCTCTCGAACGGACTCACGCTCACCGTCTGCGGGCCGTGATCGCTCCGCACCGTCACTTCCAGTCCATGTAGCGCACGTGGCTCTGGCGCGGCGCCAGTCGCCCGCGCTCGACGCCGAAGCGATCGATGAGTCGGATCTGGTCGCCGTCCTGGCTCGTGTTGCTGAAGTACGCGATCGCGCCGTCCGGTCCCATCACCGGCAGCCAGTTCACGAGGCCGTCGTCCACGAGCAATCGATGCGCGCTGCCGTCGCGCCGCACCATGCGGATCGTCCACGGCGTCGAGTTGGTCAGGTTCCAGTCCTGCGTCCAGGGGATCGTGCCCTCGAAGCGCTCGTAGAGCACCCACGCGCCGTCCTTGCTCACGAACGGGTCGTGGTCCGAGTTCGCGTTGTCGGTCAGGCGCCGCTCGATCTGCCCCGACAGGTTCAGCACCGCGAGCTGCTCGAGCCCGGTCCATTGCAGCGACTTGATCACGAGCGATCCGTCCTTGGTCCACTCGGGGTCGTTCTGCTCGACCGCGTCGTTCGTGACGCGCGTCTTGTTGGAGCCGTCGCGTCCCATCGTGAAGAGGTCGACGCCGGTCGAGGTGAACGACACCCAGGCGATCGTCCAATTGTCCGGCGCGATGGCCGGGTGCCCGTCCGCGCGCGCGTTCGTCGTGAGCCGGCGCTCGAGCCCCGTCGATCGCTCCCAGGACCAGATCTCGTAGCCGTTGAAGTTGGCTTGATCGGAGCTCGCGCCATACACCGCGAACGAGCCGTCGGGCGCGACGGAGACCCAGTCCTCGTAGCGGTCGTTGAACGTGAGGCGCGTGAGGTTGCCGGTCGCGAAGTCGAGCTGGTACAGCTCGCCCTTCGGGTGCTCGTGCGAGCTGATGCACACGAACGTGCCGGATGACGGCGTGAGCAGAGCCGGCGGCTGCGCGGCGAGCGGCGGCGGAAGCGGCAGGACGCCCCAGCCGGTCGCGTTGGTCGAGAACGCGCCGAACAGCCCGCCGAATCGCGGATGCACCGGAGCGCTGCCGAGCCCGTCGAAGAAAACCACGTCGAAGCGCGGCTGCGCGCCGATCGGGAGGGCGACGTCCTCGCCGTTTACATCCGGCGTCCGCGGCAGGAGCAGCTCGGCGGTCCAGCGCTGCGTCGCCGCGTCCCACGCCATGCGCGCGACGCCGTCGACGATCGCGTCGCTCTCGCCGGCGCCGCTCGCGTCGACGACGTGCTGATCGAGGCAGCCGCTGCCGGTGAGGTAGGCGAACACCACGCGGTTGTCCTCGCCCGGCTCGAACGTGCCGTCGCCGTCGCTGTCGAACTCGACCGCGATGAAGTCATGGCGCCGCGGCGCGGGATCGCTCGCGAGGTCGAAGGCGCGGTCCTCGGTCGCGTCGTCCCACGCGATCCGCAGGTACACGT
>CAZBOK010000076.1:0-14336 GCA_964493525.1 uncultured Phycisphaeraceae bacterium
CGCGGTCCTCGGTCGCGTCGTCCCACGCGATCTGCAGGTACACGTCGCGTGGGTCGGTGGCGACGGCGACCGACGTGGAGATCACGCCGTCGAAGAGGCCGGTGCTCGCGTTCTGCATCGTCACCGTCGAATGGATCGTCCGCTCGTGTCCCGCGACCAAGGCGGACTCGAACGCATCCACCACACCGTCGACGCGGATGCCGTCGTGCAGCGTCGGCGGGAGCACCGAGACGACGAACGGGAACGCGGAGCGCAGCGGGCCGGCCTGCGTGACGAGCGTGATCTCGATCGGTCCGGTCTCGCGCGGCGGGACGCGCAGCGAGACGGCGCGCGCCGTCGGGTCGATCTCGACGCCCTCCTGATCCGAAAGCGCGCGCTCGATGCCTCCCGTGGTCAGCGGGCCGCGGATCGTCCCGCCGACGAGCGCGCCCGCGCCGGGTGAGACGAGCGTCAGGAGATCGCCGGCCTGCGCGGAGCGCGCGATCTCGCCGGCACGTCGCGGGAGCTGCAGCGGCAAGAGCGCGAGGACGACGGGGAACAACGTCGCGATCAGCATGGGCGGCGGGCGGTTCTCTCGGAGTTCGCGTTCAACCGGGAAACAGACCCCGCGGCGCCGGGTTCGTGAAACCGATTCGTGATCTCCATCGCGCCGCGCCGCGGCCGATTCCGCGGCGCCGTTCATAGGAAGATTCGATTCGTCCGATAGAGACCTGCGGCAGCCCCGAAGCGCCGGAGGTAATCTCTGGCCGCGGCGCTCGCCGGAGGGCGCTCGCCGGAGAGAGCATGAGCACCGCTGCCAAATCCACGATCGGTATCGTCGCCGTCATCGGCGCGTTCGTCGTCCTGCACGGTTGGATGAACCTCGGCTGGTTCACCGATCACCCCCGCGCGAAGGTCCGCGTCGGGCACTTGCCGGTCACCTGCCACCTGACTTGCCCCGTCACGAGCTGGGTGACGCAGCACTCGGCGGAGGGAACCGATTTCGTCTCGAAGCGGTACACCAACTTCGGCGCCATCACCGACGATCTCGCCGCGAAGAACCTCGACGCGACGTTCATGCTCGCGCCGCTCGCGATGGTGCTCGCGCGCGAAGGCTCGCGCCCGGTGAAGATCGTCCACCTCGGGCACCGCGACGGCACCGCGCTCGTGGTGCCGAAGGACTCGCCCTTCCAGACGTTCGCCGACCTGAAGGGCAAGAAGATCGCGATCCCGCACTGGTTCTCGAACCAGCGGATCCTGATCGAGCGCCTGAAGGAGCAGAACGGGATGAGCGACGCCGACGTGACGTTGATCCCGTTCTCGCCGCCCGAGATGCCGGTCGCGCTCAAGGCCGGCCAGTTCGACGCCTACATCGTCGGCGAACCGCACGCCGCGAAGGCCGAGCTCGGCGGGTTCGGTCGCGTGCTGTATCACACGAAGGACATCTGGCCGAACTTCATCTCGTGCGTGTGCGTCGTGACGCAGGACATGATCGACACGCAACCCGATCTGGTGCAGGAGCTCGTGTCCGGCATCACGGCCTCGGGTCAGTGGATCGACGAGGGTCCGAACGATCGTCCGCTCGCCGGCGTGTACCGCGAAGGCGAGACCGTCCCCGACGGGCTGCTCGGGTCGAAGGACGACGACGATCGTGCGCGCGCGCTCGTGGTGAAGGACGAGTTCGTCAAGGACACCGGGTTCACGCCGCGCATGCAGGCCGCGCAGATCGCCGGAATGTTCTACGGCCAGCCGCCCGAGCTCCTGAAGTACGTCCTCACCCAGCCGCCCGATCGCGTCCGGTACACGAACCTCTACCTGCACCGCGAGGACTTCGAAGAGATCCAGAAGTACGCCGTGAAGCTCGGCTTCTTCTCCAAGCGGCCGGTCACCGCGGCCGATCCGCTGAAGTTCGAAGACTACTGCGATCCGCGGTTCGAGCAGGGCACGCCGCGCGAGATGCCGTACCGCAAGTGAACGCTCGGGCGATCCGCGACGCATGAAGCTCCGCGCAGTCCTGCTCGGCCTCTCCGGGTTCGTGCTGTTCCACCTCGCGTGGCAGCTCGCGACGCTCGGCAACGACGTCACCGACCTGACGGGGCCGATGCTCTCGTACCGCGGCCTCTACGAGATGGCGCGGCTCGGCCTGCTCGCGCGGAACGTGATCGCCTCGGTGTTCCGCGTGGCGTGCGGCTTCGGGCTCGGCGTCGTCGTCGGCGTCCCGCTCGGCATGCTCGCCGGTTGGAACCGGATCGCGCGCGAATCGATGGGCCCGTTGTTCCAGGCGCTCCGATTCATCTCGCCGATCGCGTGGATGCCGGTAGTCACGATCATGTTCGGCGGCGTGCGCTGGATGGAGCCGTCCGACGTCGAGGCGATCGCGCTGATCTTCTACTGCACGTTCTTCCCGATCTGGATGGCGACGAACGTCGCGGTGCGCTCGATCGAGCTGAAGTACCTGCGCTCGGCCGCGAACTTCGGCGTCACGGGGAAGGACCTGTTCCGCCGCGTGATCCTGCCGGCCGCGCTGCCGCAGATCCTGACCGGCATCCGTCTCGCGTTCGGGATCGCGTGGGTCGTGATCGTCGCGGTCGAGATGCTCGGCGTGCAGCAGGGGCTCGGCTACCAGGTGAACGATTCGCGCATGAGCCTGCGTTACGACTGGATCTTCGCGACCATGGTCGTCATCGCGGTCACCGGCCTCGCGCTCGACAGCTTGATCGCGCGGGTGCAGGCGGCGACGCTCGCGAAGCGCGGGATGGCGCGACGATGACATCGCCCGTGAAGATCGCGATGCGCGGGGTGCACAAGGCCTTCCGCGGCGAGAAGGGCGACGTGAACGTTCTCGACGGCGTCGACCTCGAGGTCCGCGAAGGCGAGTTCTTCGCGATCGTCGGCCCGTCGGGCTGCGGGAAGTCGACGCTCCTCAACTGCCTCGCCGCGTTCGAAAGGATCGACTCCGGCGCGATCACGATCGACGGCAAGCCGGTGACCGCTCCGTCGAAGAAGCGCGTGTTCGTGTTCCAGGAGGCGGGGATCTTCCCGTGGTTCTCCGTCGCCGAGAACATCGCGTTCGGCCTGCACGGACTCCCGGAAGCGGAGCGCGACGCGATCGTCACGCGGCACATCGAGCTGGTCGGCCTGCAGGGGTTCGAGCGCGCGTTCCCGAGCGAGTTGTCCGGCGGGATGAAGCAGCGCGTCGAGTTCGCGCGCGCCCTCGCCGTCGATCCCGACGTGCTCTACCTCGACGAACCGTTCGGCGCGCTCGATGCGTTCACGCGGCTCGAGATGCGCAAGGAGATCGTGCGGATCTGGAAGGCGACCGGGAAGACGTGCATCCTCGTGACGCACGACGTCGAGGAGGCGATCGAGCTGTCGGACCGCATCGCGGTGATGACGAAGCGGCCGGCGACGATCCACTCCGTGCTCGACAACCCGCAGCCGCGCCCGCGCGACCCGGACACGCCGAGCTTCCGCGCCCTCAAGCACGAGATCTTCGGCATCCTCGGCGTCGATCGGCGGGTCTGACGCGGCCGCTAGGAGCCGTCCGACTCGAACGCGTCGACCAGGAGCTCGTCCGCGATCTCCGCGAACCGCGCGGTGTGCATCGGGCGCTCCGGAGCGCGCGCGCCGGTCGTCGGCTCGGCGGTGAACAGCATCCACGCGTCGATCGCGAGCAGCGGGCCGCTCTTCGTCACCGCGTGCAGCATGTGCTCCTCCGCGCCGGGCAGATCTGCGGCCGAGCCTTCGGTGCCGACCGCGGCGAACTCGATCAGGTCGTTCCAGTTCACTTCGACCGGGTCGCTCCAGTCGGACGGATTGGTCTGCATCGGCTCGAGCACGAAGCGGCGATTCGTGAAGTGACCGATGAACTCGAGCGGCGTCGGGCCCGCGGCGGCGACGCCGTAGAGCGAGCCGCGGATCTTGAACGAATGCAGGTGCCGCTCGGACGGCGCGAGGGCGACGCGCGTCATCGGCACGGGCGGGTAATCCATGGCGCGATGGTATCGTCCCGGTCTCCCACGGAAATCGCCGATGCTGCACCCGCTTCTCACCGCGATCGTGCTCCTCGCTCCGTCCGTCGCGCCGGCCGCGACGCCGCCCGCCGCGATCGGCGCCCCCGCTCCGCCGTTCACGCTGACCGACACGCGCTGGCTCCCGCGCCCGGCAACCGATCTCGGCGTCCACGCCGCGACCGTGTTCGTGTTCGTCACCAACGATTGTCCGATCGCGGCGCGCTACCTACCGCGGATCGCCGCGCTCGAGACCGAGTACCGCGCGCGGGACGTGCGGTTCGCGCTCGTGAACGTCGGCGCGGCCGACTCGGTCGTCGACGCCGCGGCGAGCGCGGTCGAGCACGCGATCGGCTTCCCCGTGCTGAAGGACTTCGACGGCTCCGCGGCCGCGGCGCTCGGCGCGACGCGCACGCCCGAAGCGGTGGTGCTCGACCGCGAGCGCCGCATCGTCTACCGCGGCCGGATCGACGATCAGTACCGGCTCGGCTGCGAGCGCGCGGCGGCCGGCCGCGCCGACCTGAAGGAAGCGATCGACGACGTGCTCGCGCGCCGCGCGGTGTCCGTCGCGGAGACGCCGGTCGACGGCTGCCGGATCACCCCCGACGTCGCGATCGAACCCGACCCGTCGCTCACGTGGTCGAAGGACGTGGCGCCGATCGTCTTCGCGAACTGCGTGCAGTGCCATCAACCGAAGGGCGAGGCGCCGTTCTCGCTCCTGACGTTCGACGACGCGCGCGCGCACGCCGACATGATCGAGGAAGTCGTGCACCAGCGCCGCATGCCGCCGTGGTTCGGAAGCTCCGACACGAGCGAGGCGTTCGCGAACCATCGCCGGCTCGACGACGCCGACGTCCGCACGATCCGCGCGTGGGTGAAGTCCGGCGCCAAACCGGGCGACCTCGCCGCGGCGCCGGCGCCGCCGCCCCTGCGCACCGGCGACTGGAAGATCGGCGAGCCCGACCTCGTCGTGAAGCAGTTGATCGCGACGCACGTCCCGAAGGACGGCGTGATGCCTTACCAATACGTCGTGCTGCCGCACTTCTTCGCGCACGACACGTGGGTGTCGGCCGTGGAGATCAAACCCGAGACGCGCAGCGTGCTGCACCACGCGAACCTCGCGTTCGTGAAGCTGACCGAGAAGTTCGACCTGAAGAACTTCATCACCGGCACGGTGCCGGGCGGCGACCCGATGGTGCTGGATGCGGGCACGGCGGTCCTGATCCCCGCGTTCTCGGTGCTCGCGCTCGAGTGCCACTACGTGACGACCGGCAAGGCCACGGACGACCGCATCTCGGTCGGTTTCCGGTTCCCGCGCGAGCGCGTCGATCAGCGGCTCTACCACGCGGAGGCGACCAACTGGCGCTTCGCGATCCCGCCGGGCGCGGAGGCGCACGAGGTCGCGGGGAATCAGCGCTTCGAGCCGGAGATCGAGGGCGTCGGCGTGTTCGCGCACATGCATCTGCGTGGGAAGGACATGACCTTCGTCGCGCGCGCGCCGGACGGCTCGGCGGAGACGCTGCTCGTCGTGCCGAACTACAGCTTCGACTGGCAGCAGAGCTACCGCTGGGCGACGGCGGGAAAGACGTTCCCGGCCGGGACGACTCTCGAAGTCGTCGCGCACTACGACAACTCGAGCTTCAACCCCTTCAACCCCGATCCGACCGCGACGGTCCGCCCCGGACTGCAGACGCACGACGAGATGATGTACGGCTTCTTCTTCTACCGCGTGAAGGGCGAGCGCCTCGGCCTGACGATCGATCCCGCCGACGGCTCGGTCGCCGGCGCCGCGCGCGGCGAATGAGCGCGCGGTTTTTCCGCAATCGGTCGAATCCGAAGCACGCCGCCGCGGCGTAGCGCCGTCGGTTCATCGTGTCCGGCGCGAGACGGAACGCGCGGCAACGAACAGGAAGGAACGACTCCGTGAGTGCGAGTCCGACCGACGACGCGATCCACTCGGGTCTGCTGACGCGCATCGCCGCTCACGACGAACGGGCGTTGTCCGAGCTGTACGACAGCCTCGCGCGCACCGTGCACGGCGTCGCGGAGCAGATCCTGAACGACTCGGCGCTCGCCGACGAGGCGACGATCGACGTGTTCCTCCACGTCTGGAACCGGGCCGGCGACTACTGCGCGGGCCGCGGCAGCGTCCGCACCTGGATCCTCCTGCTCGCCCGCAGCCGTGCGATCGACGTGTTGCGCCGCCGGGGTCGCGCGACGCGGAACGAGGTCGCGCTCTCCGAGCCGGTGGGGGACGCGATCACCGACGACGCGCTGGTGCCGTCGACGGCGGGCGAGCGGAACGATCGCCGCTCCCGCGTCCGCGCGGCGCTCGCGCGGATCGCGCCCGAGGAGCAGCGCGCGCTCTGGTCCGCGTTCTTCCTCGGACTCAGCCACAGTCAGATCGCCGAACGGCTCGCGCAGCCGCTCGGCACCGTCAAGACCCGCATCCGCTCCGGGCTTGCGAAGCTCGAGCGCATGCTGAAGCCATTGGAGGCCGGGGCGTGAACGAGATTCGACCGAATCGATCCCCGAGCGCCGGCGATGCGTGGGAGCCCACGCTCGAGTCGATCTCGGCGTGGCTCGACGACGGCGGCGATCCCGCAACGCTCGACCGCGTCTTCGCGGCCACGGACCCGGCGCTGCATCCGCGGATCGCACGCATTCTCGACGCGATCGCGGACGGCGCGTGCGCGCCCGACCCGCGCGGGCCGTCCGCGACCACGAAGGACCGGCTCCTCGAGCGGCTGCACGCGACGGACGCGATGCGATCTCCCGACCCGGTGCAGGTCTGGCGTCGCTGGCGCGAGCCGACTTCCGGTGCGGACGTGATCCGCGGCGCCACCGACGGACCGTGGGAGAAGACCGCGATCGCGGGGATCGACGTGCGCCGCTTGTTCGTCGATCGGGCCGCCGGCCGCGTCACGATGCTGGTGCGGATGGCGGCCGGGACGACGTATCCGCGCCACCGGCACGGCGGCGCGGAGGAGTGCTTCGTGATCTCCGGCGACCTGCGACACGGCGAGCGCGTGATGAACGCGGGCGACTTCGAGGTCGTGCACGAAGGCTCGATCCACGAGGTGCAGAGCACCGCGACCGGCTGCGTGCTCTTGATCCGCTCGTCGCTCACCGACGAGATCCTCGCGGCCTGACGTCAGACGTCGGCGCCCGCGAGCCGCGCTTTGAACGTCTCGACGATGACGATCCCGCCGGCGCGCTGGCGCAGCTTCGCGCGGCGCTCGCCGGTGAGGACGGTCTTGCTCGCATCGAGGCGGAGCTTCACGAACGCCATCCGCTTCACTGCGAATCCGGAGCCGAGACCGTCCTGCACCATCTGCTCGGAATCTTTGAAGTCGGCGCTGTAGCGGCCGTGCGCGCTGGTCCACGTGCCCGCGCAGGTCGAATCCATCGTTGCGGAATGATCGGGGGCGATGTCGAGGAGAACCTCGAGCGGGTTCGTGTTCTTGGTGATCGCGCGCCCGTCGTGCTTCTCGACGAATTTCTCGGGGCCTGCGAGGCTCCAAGAATTCACGAAGACGTCGCCGCCGCGTGAGTTGCCGACGGCGAGGAACGCGACGCAAAGAACTCCTGCGAAACGGATCGACATGACGGTGACCTCCATGCCGGAAGTCACGATGCGCGCCGATCCGCCCCCCTCGGCAATCCGCGACGAACCGCGTGGGGTCAATCGATCTCGGGGGGGACGTTCGGGTCGAACGGCGGCGTGTTGCCGGTATTCGTCCCCACGGTTCCCGAGTTGCCGAACGGTTGCCGGTTCTTCTTGGAGACGTTGTCGACGAAGTTCGTGTTCGTGCCCGAGTTGTCGAACCCCTCGGCGGAGTTCTGCGTCGCGACGTTGTCGCTGAGCGAGCTTCCGTTCGAGCCGACGCCGATGTCGAAACCGTCGAATGCGTTCCCCGTCGACGTGTTGTGCGTGACCATCATCGAGTTGCCCATGAGGTTGAATCCGTCGCCGCCGTTCCGCCGCGCGACGTTGTTCCGCACCACGTGGCTCGCACCGAGGATCGAGAAGCCGGGCTCGCCCTCGAAGCCGGAGGACTCGACGAGGTTGCCGATCAGCTCGAGATCGCTCGTCGAGGCCGCGAGGGAGATGCCGCCTTCGGGGCAATCGCGCATCGTGTTGTCGCGGATCGACCCCTCCGTCGCGTTCGCGACCGAGATCCCCACGGCATCGTCACCGGCGCGTTCGATCCGGTTCTTCCGGATCGAGACCGAAGGGCCGTCGACGAGGATCGCTTCGCCGTCGGCGACGTCGATCAGCTCGTTGCGCGAGATCTCGAGGTCCGCACCGTCCACCTCGATGCCGACGCCGTCCTCGATGTTGCGGACCTTGCAGCGAGTGACGTTGGCGCGGCTCCCGGTCACCTTGATGCCGAACTGACCGTCGCCGCGGACGTCGACCTTCGACACGAGGGCGTCGTCGCCGGTGATCTCGACGGCGCCGGACCCGTTGAAGATCGCGGAGCCGCCGGTCACCGTCACGCGCGCCGCGGTCACGTTGATGCCGCCGTCGCAACCGATCGTGGTGATCTTCTCCAGCCGATGATCCGAGCCGCCGCTCACGAGCACGCCGAAGCCGTCCGGGCTGCCGCTCGCGCGCGCGTGACGGATCGTGAAGTTCTTCAGCTTGATGGACGTCGACTGGAACAGGTTGAAGCCGGGGCCGGTGCCGGTCGGGGCATTCGGCCGCGCATCGACGATCACCTTGCCGCGACCCTCGACGGTCAGGTTCGAGTAGCCGTTGATCACGACGTTCTCGATGTAGACGCCCGGCTCGACCAGGACCTTGTCCCCGTCGTTCGCCGCATCGACGCCGGCTTGGATCGTGGCGTTTGCGAAGCCGGAGCCGACGTGGATCACCTTCGCGTGCGACGGCGTCGCGGGCAGGAGGGAAGCGACGAACAGGAACGACACGAGCGGGCGGCGCGACATCGCGGGACTCCGAAAGCGGTGGATCGGGCCCGCGAGACTATCCGCCCGATCGCTCGCGCCACGCCTTCAACAGCTCCGCTTCCCGTTCCGGCGTGAGCCCGCGCTTCAATTTCGTGCGACGATCCTCCGGCAGCGATCGCCAATAGGCGAGCGTGTCGCGGCAGGTGTCGATCAGCGGGCGGAACTTCAGGCCGGCGTCGATCGCGCGCTGGTTCTTGCGCAAATGGAAGCCGCGCAGGCCTTCGGTCTGCGGCATCCACACCGGCAGATCGGACCAACCGTGCGCGCCGTGTTCCTCGAGGAACGCGCCGTCGACCCACGTCACCTGCGATTCGACGTCCGCCGCCTTCGCGCAGGTTTCGACCACTTCGCGCATCGTGAGCTTCCGATCGGGACCGATCGCGTTGAAGACCCCCGGCGTGCGATGGTCGCACAGCGTCACGAGCCATTCCGCGAGGTCGCGCACGTCGATGATCATGATCGGATCGTTGCCGTCGCCCGGCGCGAGCACGTCGCCGCCGCGCGCCATGCGCGCGATCCAGTAGGTGAAGCGGTCGCTCTTGTCGCGCGGACCGACGATGAGACCCGGGCGCACGATCGCGGAACGGCCGGGAAACGCGTCCTGGTACTCCTTCTCGCAGAGCGCCTTCAGCGGGCCGAACGCGTCGCCCATGAAGTCTTCGCTCGGCGCGAGCAGCGGCGCGAGCGGCTGGTCCTCGTCGACTCCGACCTCGTCGTGCGACGCGTAGGCCGAGAGGCTCGAAACGAACACCGCGTAGGTCTTCTCGTCCGCGAGCGCGGCGCACGACGCCTTCACGTGGCGCGGCACGTGTCCCGAGTCGTCGATGATGACGTCGAACTTGCGACCTTCGAGCGCCTTCAATCCGTCGCCGACGTTCGGGTCTCGGTCGCCGTGCAGGTGCTCGACCTCGGGGAACAGGTCGGGGTTCGTCTTGCCGCGATTGAACAGCGTGACCTTCCAACCGTGCGCGAGCGCGACCGGGACGACCTGCGGGCCGATGAACGCCGTGCCGCCGAAGATCAGCATCGTCTTCTCGCGCGGCGGTGCGGAGGGCGCGGCGGATTGCGGTGTGACCTGGCCGATGACGGAGAGCGCGACCCAGAGAGCGAGCGAATTCATGCGATGACTCCGCGAGCGGATGAAGCCGCAACGCTAGGCGGCGCGCGCGTCCGCATCGTGCTTCGGGGGCGAACCGATGCGGCGTTGATGCGGTTTGCGCGAAGGCCCGCCCATCTCGTGTCGGCTCCGCGCGGGGATGTCGCCTCGATGCTCGTACCGTTGCCGAACTCGAACCTCGGGAGGGTGCATGGACTCGATCTTCGTTCGCGTTGCGCTCGTGTCGTCGGTGATCGCCATCGCGCTCCCGTCTGCGTCCGGCGCGGTCCGCGTCACGCAGAAGGGATCCCTCGTGACGATCGTCGGCGACGGAGCGTCCGACTCGGTGATCATCGCCGGCAACGGTCACACCGCGGAGATCGACGTCGTCGCCAACGGCTTCCCGCACGGCCCTTTCGTCGGCGTCCGCGACATCCGCGTCAAGTTGAAGGGCGGCGACGACAACGTCGAGATCAACGCGCTCGACATCGGGGGCGATCTCACGGTGAGGCTCGGGAGCGGCGACGATGTCCTCGACCTCGATCCCGAGGGCGCGGCTGACAACGACGTCTTCATCGGCGGCAACGTCGACGTGAACATGGGCGGCCAAGCCGGCGACGTGTGCGACTTCCGCGAGCAGGCCACGTTCACGATCACGATCGGCGGGAACGTCCGCATTCGCGAGTCGGCGGACGTCGCGATCCTGGGCGAGGGTGTGGACGCGGGCCTCGACGAGGACGACGTGCACATCGGCGGCGACCTGGTCATCGAGAGCGCGCGCATGGTCGACGGAAACGCCGACCTCGCCGCGATCCTGCTCGAGGACGTCGACATCGGCGGCGACACGCGCATCGCGAGCGGCGTCACCGCCGAGACGGTGCGCGCGAACGACTGTCACTTCGGCGGCAGGTTGCGCGTCCGGCTCGGCGCGAGCGACGACACGCTCGATCTCGGCAACGGGCCGGCGTTCTACAACGAGTTCAATTCGAAGGTCGTTCTCGACGGCGGCGTCGGCGCGGACACGATCATCAACGGCATCGACAACGTGTTCGCGATCCCGCCGAAGATCAAGTCGTTCTGAACGGAGGGCGATCGGCGAGCCGTGTCGACCGAACGCGCGCGCGCGTTATCTTGGCGCCTCCCGCATTCCGAGGGTCCTTCCGATGCTCCGGCCGTGGATCGCGTTCGCGCTCGCTTCGGTTCTCCCCGCCGCTTCCGCGGCAGCCTCCGTGTCGGTGAAGCTGCGCGGGTCGACCCTGGTCGTCGCGGGCGACGCCGGAGACGACGTGGTCGTCATCGACGGGCAGGAGTCGTTCTCGAAACTCGTGGTGTCGGTGAACGGCATCTCGTTCGGGAACTTCGTGGGCGTGCGGAACGTGCGGGTGAACACGAAGGGGGGCAACGACTCGGTCTTCGTCGCGGCGATCGAGATCGGCGGCAATCTGTCGATCTCCACCGGGACCGGCGACGACACCGTCGAGATCGACCCGTTCGATCTGGTGACGACGGAGGTGTTCATCGGCGGCGACGCGTCGCTTTCGCTCGGCGGGCAAGCGGGGGACAACGTGTCGATCCACGAGGCCTTCGACCAGTCGGTGACCATCGGCGGCAATCTGCGCATTCGGAACGCCGCCAACGTGCGGATCGACGGGTTCGGCACGGGCAGCGACTCCGATGCGCTCGACATCCGCATCGGCGGCGATCTCGTGATCGACACGCGGGTGGCCACGGGACTCGGGGTGGGGCAGTTCACGGTGCTGCTCGAAGAAGTCGACGTGGGGGGGCGCTTCCGTTTGCGCGGCGCGAACGACCCCGACAAGGTGGGGATCGCGAACTCGCACTGCGCCGGCGCGGTGTCGATCGCCCTGCGCGGTGGAGACGACGTGCTCGGTCTCGGCTCGTCCCCGTCGCTCGTCAACGAGTTCAACGCCAAGATCTCGTTGAACGGCGGCCCGGGAGCCGACGTGCTGACCGTCGATCCGGGCAACGTGTTCACGTCCCCGCCGAAGATCAAGTCGTTCTGAACGGGGGGCGATCGCCTCCGTCAGTTGTCGCGCGCGACGAGCCCTCGGAGCAGTTCCCACGCCTTCGCCCGCTCTTCCGGAGTGCGCGTGTCGAGCGCCGCAAGCAATGCATCCGCGTCGGCACGCCCCTGCGGCGCCGGGATTCCGAGGTCCGCGAACATCTTCGCGAGCGCCTTCGGCGAGAGTTCCGCGGCCAGCCTTGCGATCTCGGATCTCTGCGCGGTGTCGGCGAATACATCCGTGAAGGTTCCCGGCGCGGAGACTGTCTGAGCGGCGATGCCCGTAGCGATCACTTGCGAGAGAGCCAGTCGATTGAACCAGCTGTTGCGGAAATCGATTGCCGAGAACACGGAGTACGCGTCGCTCTTCCCCGCCTCCGCGCCGAGGTTGGCGGTCGGAACAACCGCGAGCTCCGCGCGCTTGTATGCGAACGCCACGCTCACCGGTAATTCGGAGTTCGGCGAGCCCGAGAGCTTGAGGCCGACGGTCGTCGCGGTGATGACCTGCACCCGGGATGCGCACGCGGTCGTCGCGACGAGAATGGGAGCGATCAGGATCGCGAGTCTCATGGCTTCCCCTTTTCTTCGGGCGACGTTTCCTGGAGCAGGACGTCGGTCGCGACGCCCGCGGCGACACGGCCGGCCTTGTTGGCGAGAGCGGCCGCGAATTTCGGGTTCTTCGCAGCGTTCTGTGCGGCCATCCCGGTCGCCATCACCTGCCGGAGCTTGATGCCCGAGTCGTCGCCGTAGCGCGTGTACTTCAGATCGAACGATCCGAACACGGAGTACGCATCGTGCGTGGGGCTCGCGTCGCTCTTCTCCGCCACCGGAATCGAAGCGAGTTCCGCGCGGTCATATCCGAACACGAGCGTCATGGTGTCGTCGGCACGAGCGCCGATTTCGAGTCCGGTAGTCGTCGCCGTCGCGAACACGAGGTTGCCATTGCAGGCTGGCACACTTGCGCCCACGACGAGAACGGCCGCGAGTGTGGCCGCCCTTCGCCATCTGATCGAATTCATTGGTTCACTCCCCATTTCGAGAACAACAGCACTTTTTCCGGATCCGCGTTCGAATTCCACACGGCGCACCGCGTGCGCTCGGGGTTCGCGGAGTCGAAGTCGATCACGTAGTACACGTCGGGCGGCGGACGCACGATCGACGTGCTGCTCCAGCCGATGAAGCCGCTCTGCGCCTCCGCGCCGAACGCGAGGCCCGCGCCGAGGCGTCCCCGGCGGACCATCAAGGCCTCGTGGGGAGCGTCGACTCGCGAATAGAGCAACGATGCGGTCCACCCCCCTGGCAGTGGGATTGGCAACACCCTGTCGGCGGGTGTTGCGTTTGGATCGGCTGGCGCGACCGTCGTGCGGCTGAGGAAGCCGATCGTCAATCCGTTCGTCCCGCCGAATTCGACGGCGAGCACGGGACTGATCGATTCGCACACGCGCGCGTCGCCGTTCGTGACGCGTGTCAGCGTGGGACCCACGAAGCGATCGGCCGTCGCGGTATGGATGGTGCAGCCGGAGACGCACGCGGCGGCGATAGAAACGGCCGCAATGACAAGGCAATGAGCTGGAGTCCCCTTCACGAGACCCTCCTTCCGCGGAGCAATAAAGCGGCGGCACGCGAGCCGGGCAAGCTCGAATCCAACGCCGTCCGGTCCGCCCCTCATCCGGTCCGCCCCTCAATGGAAGTCGTGGCTGCTCACCTCGGGCAGGCGCGCGAGGCCGCGCTCGGCGGTGGCGCGCGCGAGGTCGGGCGCGAAGAAGCGCTCGGCGATCACGTGCACCACGCCGTCCTGCTTCTGCACGCGGCCCTCGACGCCGAGGAACGACGCGGTCTTGATCAGCAGCGCCTGGCGCTCGAACACCGACTCCCAGCACACGAGGTTCACGAAGCCGCTCTCGTCCTCGAGGGTGAGGAAGACCACGCCTTTCGCCGTGCCCGGCCGCTGGCGGCAGATCACGATGCCCGCGTAGCGGACGCGCGCGCCGTCCCGCGCCGCCGACACCGCGCTCGCGTCGAGCAGTCGCAGTCGACGCAGCGCCTGGCGCAGCGGCTTCAACAGGTGGCCGCGCGGACTGTGATCGGTCGCGCGGTAATCCCACGCGATCTCTTCCGCCGGCTGCAGTGGCGGGAACGACGGCACGATCTCTTCCGCGACGAGGCCGAGCGTGTGATCGCGTTCTTGGGCGCGGCCCGCGACGCTCCACAGCGCGCGGCGTCTTCCGGCGGCGTCGGACCCCGCGGGTTCGAG
>CAZBOK010000077.1:0-14335 GCA_964493525.1 uncultured Phycisphaeraceae bacterium
GGCTCCTGCGCAGCATGGACGAGTTTGGCTGCGTCGAGCCCTTGGTCTGGAACCGCCGCACCGGCAACTTGGTCGGTGGGCATCAGCGGTTTCAGATCCTCGTGGCGCAAGGAGCGAGCGAGGTGGAAGTCAGCGTCGTCGACCTTCCTCTCGAAAAGGAGAAGGCCCTCAACATCGCCTTGAACAAGATCTCCGGAGCCTGGGACGACAAGAAACTCGCGGACGTGCTCGAAGAGATCGCGCAGTTGCCCGAGATCGACCTTGAGGTCACCGGCTTCGATGCGGACGACCTGCGTGATCTCCTCGAAGACGTCCGCGGACCAGCGAGCGAGGATGCCGAGACGTTTGATCCCGATACCGCGCTCGATGCCGATCGCCCGGCGATCACGAAACCGGGCGAACTCCTCGCGCTCGGCCCCCACCGCGTTCTCTGCGCCGACGCCACGGATTCCGTCTCGTATAACACGCTTCTTGGAAAGGAGTCCGCGCGGCTCCTCTTTTGCGATCCGCCGTACAACATTTCGTACGACGCCCGGCAGCGCCCCGCGGTCCCCGACAAGCCAGACTCGAAGCGCCGCTGGGCGCCGATCCGATCGGACTCGCTGTCACCACCCAAGTACGCCGCGTGGTTTCGGCGCTTCGCGCGTGCGGTCGCCGAACATCTCGATCCGGGGAGTGGCTTCTACGTCTGGCACGGCCACGCGTGCTTTGGCCTCCTGCACGACGTTCTTCGCGAAGTCGAACTCAGGCCCTCGTGCGTCCTGACCTGGGCGAAGGAGAGCTTCTCGCTCGGCTTTGGCGACTACAACGAACAGACCGAGTTCGCGCTCTACGGTCACAAGCTCGGCGCCAAGCGACGCTTCTTCGGCCCAAAGAACGAGAGCACGCTCTGGTCGATTCATCGCGACCCAACCGCGACGTACCAGCACCCGACCCAGAAGGCGCTGCAACTTGCCGAGCGCGCGATCCGCAACTCGTCGCGCACCGGCGAGATCGTGCTTGACCCGTTCTTGGGAAGCGGCACGACCTTGATCGCAGCGGCGCGCACGGGCCGCTGCGGCTTCGGACTTGAGATCGAACCGAAGTACTGCGACGTGATCGTGCGGCGATTCATCGCCCTGGTCGGCGAAAGCGCGGTCGAGAAGAAGCTCCTGAAGCGCTACGCGATCGCGGACAGCGCGCGATGAGCGAGCAAGAGGGCAGCGAGGTTGCCCCGATCTCGCTGATCCGTCAGATCCAAAGCGGTGAACTCTCGGCGAAGGGCATCTCGTCCGAAGCACGGCGCGCGTGCGTGGAGCACTTGAACGCGGACGGTCACAGCGCCGCCGCGATCGCCGAGATGTTCAGGGTGTCGGTGCGGACGATCCGCCGCGACATCGCGGAGATCCGCGAAGAACGCTCGGTGCAGAAGGATCCGAAGCTGGTTGAGCGGGTGGTGGGCGATCTCTTCCACGAGGCCGAGTGCACGATCGTGCGTCTGCGCCGTACCGCGCGCGATCGCGAGTGCCCGCACGCAACGCAGGTCGAGGCCGAGCGCGCCTGTTGGGAAGTGAAGCGGCAACTCGTCGAGACGCTGCAGCGCCTGGGGTTCCTGCCGAGCGCGATTCAACAGCTGCAAGCCGATGTCACTCATCGCATCGACCACGAGACCCACGCGCAGGAGCTCGCCGAGCTCGAGTCGATCGCAACCTCTGCCGGCCTTTCAAGCGATGAGGAAGTGAAGGCGCGCCTGGTCGCTCTGCATCAGGCCGTGCCTTCGCTTGCACTCCCGGTCGCGACCACGATCACACCGACGGCAGGTTCTGGGGGAGGGTGATGGAGGTGAGTCTCTCGCCGATCACATCCGCGCGCCGTGACCTCAGCCGAAAGTCGCTGGAAGTGTTCGCGCGGATCTACCTGCCCCACCACTTCCGGCTCTTGCCCTCGCCGATGCACCGGGAACTCTTTCAGTTCCTGCTCGAGTCGACCCGCGTCCGCCCCGCGCGGCTCGCGATCGCGGCCCCGCGTGGCCACGCGAAGACCACCGTCATCACGCTCGCTCATGTCCTCTACTCGATCTGCTTCCGCGCGGATCCCTTCATCGTCTTGGTCTCGAACACTGGGGATCAGGCAGAAGACCTCCTAAGTGCCGTGAAGCATGAGCTCGAGTCGAACGAGCGGATCTTCTCGGACTTCCCCGAAGTCGCCGAACCGTTGACGCGAAAGCCGCCGCCCCAGCGCTGGAGAAAGCGCGAGATCATCACCCGAAACGGCGTGAAGGTGATGACCCTTGGCGCCGGCCAGAAGATCCGCGGCCGCAAGCACCGCGAGCATCGGCCGACCTTGATCATCCTTGACGACATCGAGAATGAAGCCGAGGTCGCCTCCGCCGAGCAGCGCGAGAACAAGCGCGAGTGGTTCGAAAAGTCGCTCTTGAAGGCCGGCGTGATGAACAAGACGAACGTGATCGTCGTCGGCACGATCCTGCACTACGACTCCTTGCTGGCGCGCTTGGTCGGCGAGGGCTCGGGGACGAAGGAGTTCCCCGGTTGGATTGTGCGGCGCTACCAGGCGGTCCTGACGTTTTCAGAACGCCGCGATCTCTGGGAGGAGTGGGAAAGCCTCTACTCGGCGCGAAAGGATCGCGACGGTCGCACCGGCCCTGCGGAAGCCGAGCTCTTCTTCAACGAGCACAGGGTCGAGATGCTGCAGGGCACCGAGGTGCTCTGGCCCGAACGCGAGAGCTACCGCGACTTGATGGAGATCCGGGTCCGCGAGGGGCGTGCGAGCTTTGACTCGGAGAAGCAGAACGAGCCCGTTGATCCGGCGAGTTGCTACTTCCGCGCCGAGGACTTTGCGTATTGGGATGATCAGTACAAGAGCGAGGACGAGCTCTTCGCAGACTTCGGGAAGAACGGGCAAATGTTCGGTGCGTGCGACCCGAGTCTCGGTCGTGCCGGCCGCATGCACGACGACACCGCGATCGTGACGGTGCTCTTTCTTCGCTCGACTTCGACTTACTACGTGATCGACGCCGACATCAAGAAGCGCAGGCCCCGCGAAACGATCGACGCGATCCTCGAATACCACCGGATCCGGGAGTTCTGGCGCTTCGCGATCGAGGCGAATCAGTTTCAAGACTTCCTCGCGACCGAGGTGAGCGCGGCGGCGAGCAGGGCGCAGCTGTCGTTTCCCTCGTACGCGGTGAACCACACCTCCGACAAGCTTGGACGGATCCAGTCGCTCGAGCCGTTGATCACGTCGGGACGGCTGCGGTTTCACCGCAAGCACCGCGTGTTGATCGATCAGCTGCGCCAGTTCCCCAAGGGCGCGCATGATGACGGTCCGGACGCACTCGAAATGGCGATCGAGGCGAGCCGCGTTCCGCAGCCGGGGATCTTCTTCCTCGATGGTCCGCTCTTCGGCCCGCGTTATTGAGGCAGACGCCGACTGCTCCCCGGCTCAACGTCTTGATTGACCAGCTGCGTAAGTTCCCGAAGGCAGCGCAGGATGACGGACCCGATGCGCTCGAAATGGCGGTCGGAGTGACTCACGATCCGCGACCCGCCATTACGCGCCTGGACGGCGGCGTCTTCGGTTCACGAACATTCAAACCCCCGCCCGCGCGACCGTTGCTCACATTTCCTTGATTCCACTCGCCGAAGGTGTTGCGCGACACCCTCTGGTCGCTCTGATTCTCAGTTAGAGTTCTCCGATCAATGGAACAACTTCCGTTCAACGATGCGAGCAACCTTGATGACCGCCAGCGCCGGATTCATCGGCAGCTTGGGAACCTCGTTTCGCCGGGAACGGCAAAGTGGTTTCACAATGCCTGTCGCATTGTCGCTCGCAGGCAGGATCATCAAGCGGCCAGCCATCTTGTCGCTCACTGTGTGAGGGAGGTCGAAAGCTCGCTTCGTGACGCCCTGCAGGTCGTTATCGAGCCCTCCCCGCCGGGCACACCTGAAAGCACGCGACACGGTCTTCTCGGGAAGCCGCGCGCTTTTCTTCGTCGGTTCATCTCCCGATTCACCCCACATGAGCACAAGAGGGACAATCAAGTACGCGAGATCCGTTCCGCCGCTCGCTTCCTCGGCCTTCCCGACACTGATCGCGTGCTGGACATCTGGTTGTCGCTAGCCGGCAAGAAGAACGCCATTCCACTGCACCAACGCGCGCATCGAGAGAACTTGCTGGATCCTCGGCCGTTCGATGGCAGCTACGTGACATGGTGGGAAGACGTTCAGTACATGCTCGATCACGTGCTCAATCGGTTCGAGGCTCGGTTTCTCGAAGTGCTCATCCCGATCGGCGACAGACTTTCGGCAATCGCGTGTCCATCCAAGGCAGATGCGAAGTGGTTCGTTCAGTTCGTCCCGAACAACCTGAGTGCCCAACAACAAGCGCTTGCGCGTTGCAACTCGGTCGAATGGCTCGCCGCCCTCGAGAAGGCCGGCTACTTCACACGACCGCCGGGCGAGGAACCTGGAGATGAGCCAGGAACCGTGCTGTATCCGCCGTGGGCCGCGGCCGCGTACCTTCTCGAAGTCGCGCCCCTTGCACCCGCTCTCGCGGCTGCGATCATTGAACGCCTCGCCGGGCAGGGGAACCCACGCGTTCAGACACAGATCGCCCAAGTTGCGCTCGCGATCCCACCATCGCATGCGACACCGTGGACTCGCGCGTTCATCGCCAAGTCCAAGGACCCCTATCTCGATTCACTGCTCGCCGATGTCTTGGTCAAAGTCATCATTCATCTCGCGAAAGGGGGACAAGGCGATGCCGCCTTGGAACTCACGCGCTCCCTCTTCGGAGCGCGCCTGGATGATCGTTTGAACGAGCAGCGCAAGGCGGCGGGATTACCGATGCGCGCTGAGACTCGCGGTCGTTTTGACCTCTGGCATTATGAAAGAGGGCTGCGCGAGGTCATTTCGGAGCTGGTGAAAGCGGGTGGAGTCGATGCGCTGCGAAGCCTGGTCACGCTCCTCGATCAAGTCCTCGAACTCGAACACGCGGGTGACGAAGAGCCCGGCGAAGATCACTCGACGGCATGGCGGTCGACAATTCGGGGCGACGGTCACTTGGCGCACGGCCCGTCCAACGCACTGGTCTCTGCCGTGCGCGACGCAGCAATGCTGCTGCTCTCGTCGGGATGTGTGGCCGTGGCCGAGGTCCTCGGTGAGTTGGCGAAGTCCAAGTGGCAAGTCGTTCGTCGAATCGAGCAACATCTTCTCGCATCGCATCCGGACTTCGCGCGAATCGAGTCCGTGCTCAAGGAGTGGATTGCCACTCCACGACGCGACCCCGAGCCTGAGTCGTTCTACCTCGCGCAAGCCCAGTTCGGTGCGCTCACCGAGCCGGTGCGACATGCGCTGCTCGAGGAGATTGGCAAAGGTCCGGATCGCAAACGAGTGCACGCGATGCAAGAGAACATGCGACGGTTCGTTGGGATGCCAGCCGAATCAGTCACCGACGAGGATGTCGCACGATTCGTTCGGGATTGGTAGCTCCGCCGCCTCGCCGCGCTCGTCACGTCGCTGCCACCGGACCTGCGGAGACTACACGATCAGTTGGTCTCTGAATTCAAGCGGAGCGGTGAGCCAGAACCGAGAGCGGTGGTCACGCACTGGGAAAGCCCAGGAAACCCTGAATCGCGCCGGCAACTCCGTCAACTGTCTCTTCGCGAGATCCTCGAACTCCTCGCCAGAATCGGATTCGAGCGCATCGTCGATGGATTCGAGCGCGACGACCTCGTTTCAGTCGCGGCGCAACTCGTCGCCGAAAATCCGGCGCAGCTCGTTCCCAACGTCGAGTTGATCAGCGGTCTGCCGGTCGACGCGGCGCGCGCCATGTTAGGCGGCGTCGTCACGGCCCTCAACAACAAGGTTAGGACGATTCCCTGGTCCGAAGTGCTCGCGATCTGCGCAGCCCAGCTGCGCTCGACTGATGCAGGGGCAGGATCCGGAGATCCGAGAATCCGCGCTGACAACGGAATCGAAGTCGCGCGGCTCATTGGAGACGCCCTTGTTCACGACACCGCTGCGCCGATTCCGTTCGCACTTCGCTCGATAGTATGGGACGTGATCGCGCGCCTGATGAAGCGCCCAGACCCGCGTCCCACCGATGAATCCCCACGCGATCCATACGACATCGCGATCAACAGTGTTCGAGGCGTCTCCCTCGAGACAGTTCTTCGGTATGCGTACTGGGTGCGGAGGTCGATAACCGCCGAGGCCCCCGGAACGGCGAATTCGTTCGAGTCGTTTCCGGAAGTGCAAGAGTTGTTGGATCAGCATCTCAATTCAACCATCGAGCCTTCGCCCGCGGTTCGCTCGATCTACGGAGTCCACCTCGCCGATCTCTTCAATCTCGATCCCGCTTGGCTTCGGCGCGCCATCGGTCGGATCTTTCCTCCCGAAGGCGAGACGCTCTTGGATGCATCATGGCGCGCCTTCGTCTTGCGGTCCTACGTTCCGACCGAACTCCTCCCGCTCCTTCGTCCGCTCTACGAGCGTGCGCTCTCGACTTTGGTGCAACCGACGACAGACGAGTCTCGGGAATACCGCAACCGCCTCGCGCAACACATCGTTCTCTACTACTGGCACGGCGTTATCACGCTCGACGATCCGCTCCTCCAAGGGTTTTTCGCCGACGCGCCTCCGGACGTGCGAGGGTTCGCGATCGCAGGCACAGGCCACATGCTCAAGACGGCACGTCAGCCGGATCCGGACACTCTCGCCCGTCTCCGTGAGTTGTGGAATTGGCGGCTTCAATCAGTCAAGGAGTTGCCGAGTCTCGATAATCGGCGTGCCGAGCTCGAGGACTTCGGGTATTGGTTCGCCTCCGAGCGCTTTGATGACGCCTGGGTGCTCGACCAACTCATCGCAACGATCCAGCTCGCCGGAGAAGTCGAGCCGGACACGATCGTCGCCGAGCGCGTCGCAGGCCTTGCTCCCCGGTTCGTGGAACGGGCTCTTGCGTTCGCCGAGCTCGCCGTCGCTGGAGCGCGACGTCCCTGGTGGATCTACGCGGCGCAAGAACATCTTCGCACGATCATCGAGCAGGCTCGCAATTCCCAAGATCCCGCTCTGATTCGTCGAGCCGACGAACTCCTGAGCCGCATGGCGGCCCGCGGTTCCTGACCGCAGCCGGTCACGAGACGGGCATTTGGAGGTCTTTCAAAGCTCGTCGAAGACAACGCAGAATCGACTTGATGTGTTGCGGCACAAGAGCGTCCATGCGGGTCGACCCTGGCCCGGAGGACGCTCATGCCCGCATTGGACCTCGTGCAGGAACCGCGCCGCCGCGCGCGACCGGCGACCGCAGCCGTTGGCTACGTGCGGCGTTCGACCGATCGCCAAGAGCAGTCGATCCCCGATCAGAAGAAAGCGATCGAGGAGTACGCGAGAGACCGCGACCTCTCGCTTCTCCGCTTCTACGTCGACGACGCGATCAGCGGGACGACGTCTGTGCAACGTCGTGCCTTCCAAGAGGTGGTCTCCGAGGCGCAGGCACGCGACTGCCCGTTCTCCACGATCATCGTCTACGACGTGAAGCGGTTCGGCCGCGTCGACAACGACGAGGCCGGCTACTACCGCCACATCCTGAAGTCGCATGGTGTCGAAGTGCTCTACGTCAGCGAGAACTTCGCCGGCGATGGCACGGATGACCTTCTGCGACCGGTGAAGCAATGGCAGGCCCGAGAGGAGTCGAAGGACCTCTCGCGCGTCACGATCCGCGGCTTGCTCTCGAAGGTCGAGACCGGCGCTTGGATGGGCGGTGCACCGCCGTACGGGTACGACCTCGGCTACGAGACTCCCGAGGGCGCCCCACTCTTCCGGCTGCGCTTCTTGCCCGACGGCTCGAAGGAGCTGCTCGATTCTGATGGTCGCCTGCAGCGAAGGCTGCTGAAGGGGGAATCGCTGCAGCTCTCGAAGCGCGACCACGCGCGCCTGATTCCAAGCTCGAAGGAGCGCGTCGATGTCATCCAGCGAATCTTCACGATGGCGGCCGAAGGCGCGAGGGGCCTCGGCGCGATCGCGGACGCGCTCAACCGAGAGAAGATCCCCACGCCACGCGGCCCCCTCTGGGCGCGGATCTACCAGGGCGCCTGGACCAAGGGGACGATCCGGGCGATCCTGGAGAACCCGGTCTACACCGGCGATCTCGTTTGGAATCGCCGGACGGATGCGCGCTTCTTCCGAATCGCGAAGGGACGAGCAACCGAACGCAAGACGCCGCACGGAGCGCGCCTCGTCCCGAACCCACAAGAAGACTGGATCCGCGTCCCGGGCGTTCATCCAGCGCTGGTGAGCCAGCGGCTCTTCGCGCAGGCGCACGCGATTCGGACGGGCCGACCGGTTTCGCTCGACCAAGCCGGTCAGAATCCCCGCGTCGTCGGCGGGTGGAACGGTCAGCGATCGCGCTTCCTGTTGAGCGGGCTTGGACGCTGCGCGCGCTGCGGCGGACGCTACGAAGGATGCAAGCGCACCAAGGGACGCCGCCGGACGGACGGCACGCCAGTGTTCACTTACTCGTACGGCTGCGGGCACTACATCCGCAAAGGAAGAAGCGCGTGCAGCTTCGGTCCGCTGCCGCAGAAGGACGTCGAGAACCTCGTGGTGCGAACCGTTCTCGAACACTTCGCCCCGCTCCGAGGAAAGGCCGGCCGTGCGCGGATCGCGGAACTCCTGAGGGACGTGTTGAAGACCGATACCGTCGATCTGCACACCGCGCGGACTCGTGCGGTCGACGAAGCCGCGGAACTCGATCGATCGATCGCCCGCTTGCTCGATCACTTGGGAGAGAAGACGCGCGACGTGATCGAAGAACGCGTGCAAGCCCTCACGGAGGAGCGCACCAGAGTCCGTGAGCGGATCGAGGAACTCGGTCGACTCGAATTGTCGCGAGCCGAAGCAGACGACCTCTTGCACGAGATCCACGCCTTCGTGAGTCAGCTCGAGACGGAGCTCGTGGATGGTCCTCCGGAGCAGCGAGTCCGCGCGCTGCGGCTCTGCGTCAAGGGCCTCGTGTTCGCGACAGAGCCCCTCCGCGTGACGCTCGAGCTGTGGAAATTGCCACAGCTCGGTCCGCGCCTCCCGACTTCCACGGTGACGGTCGAGAGACCTCTCGAGCCATCGGTTGGCTCGATGGGAGGTGCACTGTGAAGAAGAAAAGGCGACGCTCCGATGACGCGCGGTGGGTGCCGCACGATCTTCTCCAAGCGACAACCCGCGTTGAGCTCACGCGTTTCGCAAAGCTCGCGCGTTGGTATCTCCCGCGCGGAATGGATCGCCTCGACGGCCGACGAATGACGAACGCGCGTGTGGTCGTCGAGACGGTGTTTCTGGTCGGCTCCGCTGCAGGAAAGCTGTTCGGTCTCTACTCGCCGGCGTGCTTCGCGACGCTCGGTTGTGCTGTCGCTCCGGAGAAGGGCGAGCGCTTCATCGCGGCATGGCGCAAGATCGAGCGGCTGTCGCGCCGCCGGCGGTACCGCGTCCGGCGCGAGCTTCGCCGTCGTCTTGCCGAAGAACCGGCAGCGACAGAACCTCGGCCGGTGCAGCGCAAGCACCGCGCTCGTCGACCGAGGCGCGTCGCTAGCGGCGCTTCGAACCCTTGCTCCCGATCGCCGCGATCTGGCGCACGAGGTCCTGCGCATCGGCGCTGATCGCCTCGGCGAGTTCGAGAAACTCGACGACGTCGAGTCGACGATCACCGTGTTCCACCTTGGAGAGGTAGCTCTGCGGTCGACGGATGCGCGCTGCCACTTGTTCTTGCGTAAGCCCTGCTTCCTTCCGGGCGGCGACGAGGAGTCGCCGGAGCGTTTCGTAGCGGGCGGTGTGGATCGAGCGAGTCACGACGGACCTCGGCGGAAACGAGGTCCGGATCAGAAACCTGGTCCGGGATCATCCCGAATCGGGATGTATGGGTAGGGCACCCTCTTCCCGGACTGTCAGGCTCGGAGCGATCTTTGGGCTTGGGTGAGTGACCTCGTCGATTGGCCACCCGATATGGATGAGCGCGTTCAGCGAGGCCGCGTCAAGTCATGCGCCGCCGCTACCGTGGGAAACCGCGTCCGCGTTGGCGAAAGACACGGCCCGGCACGTTCATACTTTGCGAGCCTCGGGGGCAGCGCTCGAGCCTGCGCTCGACCGGATCGCCCTGGTCACCGACTCACGATGCTCGATGTCGGGATCCGGAAGCGAATCACGCCCTCGTTCCCGATCACGTCCGCCGGAAGCTCCAGATCGAGAGACTTCGCCGCATCGACGGGCGGCTCGAACACAAGAACGTCATCGAGTTCCTTGCCGGGATAGAGCGATGCGAACTCGGTCCATCCGACCGGTCCGCTCATCTCGTCGAAGCGACGCATCGCGTACGTGTTGCCGAAATTGTCGTTCAGCGTTGCGGCAGGGTCGAGCACGCTCCGATTCGAGTCCCCCCACGAGTGATAGGACAGCTTCCTCGTGGCGCTGACGTTCTTCACGCGAAGTTCGAGAACGAGTTGGAGCTCCTTCGATTCGTTTTGCTCCTTCATGAGACTCTCGAGCTTGACCTTGCGAACACTGACCGCACGCACCTGGATCTGAAGATCTCCTTCGACGACCGGCGAATCGATCGAAGCAAACACCGGCTCGGCCGGCTTGCTTGCCGTCAACTCGGTTCTCGTCGCCCCTGCACTCGCACGCCGGGCCTTCCCGAGAGTGTCGACTGCGGTGACGACAGCTCCGTTCACCGCAATGGCAATCCCGAGGGACAAGCCGCAGATCGTTACGCCGGCGATCGGGTAGCCGATGCCCGCGCCCTTGCGGAAGAGCGCCACCAAGAAACCAAGTCCCCCGAGTGCGAGCCCCACCGCGCTGAGGGGGACTCCGAGCATGCCGATCAGCGGAATCCAACAGCTCCCGAATGCGATCGCACCGAGCACGAGCGAAGCAACCCCAAGGCTTGACCCCTTCCTCACGACGGAGAAGGTGACCGGTTGGCTCGCCGCGCCCTGACTCTGCCCCATTCGAGCCTCCTCCACTTCCTAGGCGTGCCTCTCGGCGCCCCGATGGCTCGCGCCGCCACGCCCATGCAGACGGCGTTCTCAGGAAGTTATGCCATGTTGGGATATCCTCAACTGGAATCTGCGCTCGCGATGCCGACCGGAAGGCCTGGAGGAGATAGGACCTCGGCGAAAACGCTTGCGTTTGCCAACACGCAAGCGATCCGGTGACTTGATTTCGGAGCGGAAGGCGCCCGATGGCGCCGCCGGAGTCAACGTGGCGGAGCTCGATCGAGCCATCCCCGATCACGGGCATGCGTGACGCTTCCGGCTCCCTCGAAGCTTGCCCGCTTCGGCCGTTGGGTTGCACGGAGCTGTGGAGATTTGCTCCGTTGCTCCGACGCGAGCGCGGGTTCTGACGGCTCCCGAGGACGTCAACGATGACTCCGCTACCAGCCCCCGTCGGTGAACGGGCGATGCAGCAACTCGTGACGCTCTACGTCACGCCCGAAGTTGAGCGACGACGCGCCGACGGTGCCATGGCGAACGGGACGCCCATCCCTGCAGCGCAGGTCGTCTTCTTTCCCGATGGTCGACGTCCGATCGTGCGCCTGAACACGGAAGTTCGCGCGATCTTGAGCCCGACTCCTCGCGATGGAGTGACGAAGCAGAACGGTGACGAAGTGTTCGCGGATGAGTTGGGCGCCATCGAGCGCATCTCCCTCCCCGATGATGAGCCGAACTGCGCACACGCGACCATCCTGCTGCTCGGCACACGCTGGGTGTGCGGATTCGATTCGCGATATGACCGAGAACACGCACGCAAGCATCTCGATCTTGGTGATCAGTTCCTCGCGCTTGCGCGAATCGCGCGGGAGAAGGGGTGGCTCGGGCCATTCGTCGCCAACCTGTTCAGCGCTGCCGAATTGGCAGCGAAGGCAACGTTGCTCTTAATGCCCGATCCGGAATTCCGGAAACAAGCTTCGCACAAGCACATCGCGACGAAGTTCCAGTCGTTCGCCGAGCTAGGCAACGTGAACTCGGAATTTCGTGACACGCTCGACCGCATTCGCGGGTGGCGGCATGGCGCGCGGTGCTTGGGGAACACGAAACACGATGCGGCAAGCGCCGGAAAGCAGATGCTCGAGATCGTGTCTCGCATGCTCGCGGATGCACGAGGACGGCTCGCCTGACGCTCGAGTTGCTTCCACGCTCATCATCGAGGTACCGTGCGAGTGGCCGAGCGGTCGCCTGCAACGGCGTAAAGCTCTTCTCCCCTTCTTCCCCTTTTCCCGGAGCTTCCGTTCGGCCGCTTCTGCGCGCGCTTGCCGAGCGCGCGAACGACCCTTGGTGCCTTGAATTGACATTCGTCGATATTCCGGGCATGCTTCACCGAATGTCCGCCAGTCGATCGACTCTCTCGACCGCTTGCTGCCCGAGCAGCGAGCGAACCCGGCCGCGGTCCACGAGGCAATTCGTCGCGCTGTTCAAGGCGCTTGGCGACCCGACGCGACTGGAGGTCGTCGGCCTGTTATCTGCGCGAGGCACGGAACTCTGCGTGTGCGACATCGAAGCGCACTTCAAATTGAGCCAACCGACGGTCTCCCATCACCTCCGGCTACTGCGCGAGGCAGGCGTCGTGCGATCGGAGCGTCGCGGGACCTGGGTCTACTACGCGTTGCGTCACGAAGTCATGAAACAGCTCGAGGAGTTTCGCACGCTGTTGCGGCGCTAGTTTCTTTCTGAACAACGTATCGAAGAATGTGAATACAGAAAGGTTTGGCGATGGACTCGGACCAGATTCGCGAAGGGATCAAAAAGCGATACCGAAGAATCGCGACCGAAGCGGCACGCGGCTCCGTAGTGTCCTGCTGCGGCGGCGCGCGCTCCGGCGGCGAGCGCGACCCCATCACTCGCGATCTCTACACGATGGCGAGACCAGTAGCCTTCCGAGCGCGGCGCTGGCGGCATCCATGGGATGCGGGAATCCGACGGCGATCGCGGATCTTCGTGTCGGTGAGACAGTCCTCGATCTTGGGTCCGGCGGCGGCATCGATGTCCTCCTCGCGTCGCGTCGCGTCGGACCAGAAGGAATGGTCTACGGCGTTGAGATGACCCGAGAAATGCTCGATCTGGCCCGGACGAACCAAGCGGAGGCGGGAATCAAGAACGTCGAGTTCTTGCAGGGATCGATCGAGTCGCTTCCTCTTCCCGATGCAACCGTCGACGTCGTGATCTCGAACTGCCTGATCAACCTCTCGACCGACAAGCGCAAGGCGCTTTCAGAAGCCTTCCGTGTCCTGTGTTCCGGCGGCCGCTTCGCCGTCTCGGACATCGTCCTTCGCCGCGAGCTTCCATCCGAAGCTCGAAGCGTCATGCAGCTCCGGACTGGTTGCATCGCGGGCGCGCTTCTCGAGTGTGAGTATCTCGAAGAGCTTCAACGCGCCGGATTCGCCGACGTCGAACTCGACATCGTGCGGACGTTCGAGTGCGAGGACGTCGAGTCATTCGCGAAGTCGACCGGCACGGAGACGTCACGGGAAATGACCGAGTCCCTGCGCGGCGCCGTGGCAAGCGCAATCATCCGCGCGAGGAAGCCGTGACCGCGAGAGCATCCGGCTTACTTCAGCGCGCAACGGCCGAGGGCGTGGGCACGGCGCTGCTGCTCGCGACCGTTGTCGGGTCCGGGATCATGGGTGAGGAATTGGCCAGCGGAAGTACCGCGATGGCCCTTCTTGCGAACACGCTTGCGACCGGCGCCGGACTGGTCGCGTTCATCCTGACGTTCGGCCCCATCTCCGGCGCCCACTTCAATCCCGCGGTCACCATCGCCGACGCGACGATGGGCGGACTCCGTTGGCGAGACGTGCCGGCATACGTTGCCGCTCAGATGAGCGGCGCCTTCCTCGGCGTCGCCGTCGCACACGTGATGTTCGGGAAGAAGCTGTTCACGGCGTCGCACCATGTCCGCGCGGGGCTTCCCCAAGCGACCAGCGAATTCGTCGCGACCTTCGGACTCCTCTGCGTCATCTGGGGCTGCTCGCGGAAGCGTCCGACGGCCGTGCCGTTCGCAGTCGGCGCATACATCACGGCTGCCTACTGGTTCACGGCTTCGACCTCGTTTGCAAACCCCGCTGTCACGCTCGCGCGGTCAGCGACCGACACCTTCTCCGGTATCCGGCCCACGGACGTGCCGGCATTCTTGCTGGCTCAATTCGCGGGCGCCGCCGTCGCAACGTTGCTGTTTCGCTGGCTCATTCCGGATCTCTCAACGATGGCGAGAGAGGTCGTCGTCCCGCATTCGCGCCCGACTTAGCGTGAGGAGGTTGCATGAATACCGTCCTCTTCGCCTGTGTTCACAATGCCGGC
>CAZBOK010000078.1:0-14320 GCA_964493525.1 uncultured Phycisphaeraceae bacterium
CCCGGCGCCGCCTCGGACCCGCGCGCGGGCAGTTGCATCGATGCGCCGGGAGCCGACGTCGGCGCGCCGCCGCTGGTCGCCACCTTCACGTCGACCTTGCCCGGGCCGGCGGGACCGGAGCGGGCGCCGCGCTTCCCTTCGAGTCGTCCGCCGCGTTCCTTCGCTCCGTCGCTCGCGCCTTGCGCGCGCGCGACGTTCACGTGGAAGAGCGCGTTGCCGCGGCCCGGCAACTGGATGTCCTTCCCCTCGACCGGCACGCGCCGCGAATACCAGAGCATCAACAGGTGCACGAGCAGCGCGACGACGAAGCACTTGTAGAGGACGTCGAGCGCTTCCCAGCGCTTCGCGAGCCACGCGAGCAGCGCGATCAGGAACAACGACGCGAGCACGAGCAGGTCGAGCCAACCGACCGGCTTGCCCGGCACGCGGATCAGCTCGCGCGATCGCGCCTGGTGCAGATCGGATGCCTGATCGTCGCCGACCGAGAAGCACAGGCGGAAGCCGTCGGCGGTCGGCCACGGCGCGCGCTCGGATGCGTCGGTGTTCACGCCCGCGATCGGGGCCGGCGGCAGGAATCGACCGCGCTCGTCGATGCTGCGGTAGAGGTCGAACGTGCGCGGGCTCGTCGCCTTCGAGTCGCGGTCGGACGCGAACAACAACATGCGGCCGTCGGCGGTGAACGCGGGCTCGCGCTCTTCGAAAGTCGTGTTGAGGTCGGTCAGCGGCGACACGACGAACTTGCCGTCGCTCGTCGGCGCCGCGAGGTAGAGGTCGAAGTTCGCGGCGTCCGCGCGGTTCGACGCGAACGCGATCGCCCCGGTGCCGGGGACCGGCGCGGGGTCGGTGTCGTCCTCCTGGTCGCACAGCGCCGCGACGCGTTCCGCGGCGCCGAACCGCCCGTCGTGGAACGACGCGCGGTAGAGATCGAGTCCGCCGGCGCCGCCCTGGCGCGACGACGCGAACCACAATGCGTCGGCGGCGAACGCCGGCGCGCAGTCGTCGGCGGGGGAGTTCAACTCGACGATCGGTTGCGCGGGGCCCGGCACGCCGTCGACGAACTCGGCGAGGTACAGCTCGCGGTTCAACCCCGGCTTGCCCGACGCGAACGCGAGCCAGCGGCCGTCCGCCGAGACGGTGGGGCGCGTCTCGGGCTCCGGCGTGTTGACGCCGCCGCCCATCGGCTCGGGCTGCTCCCACAGCGCGTAGCGCAGCTCGTCGCCGCGCGCGCCGTCGAAGTGCTTCACGCCGTCGGTGAACTCGGCGTCGTTGCCGAGGTAGGGCTTGAAGCGCAGGTATGCGCCGAAGAATCCGGCCGCGACGAGCGCCGCCGCGCTCACGATCGTGCGCGAGTCGAACTTCACGGGATCAACCGCCTTCCGCTTCGAGCGTGCCGACCTGCAAGTTCGAGAGACCCGCGATGCCGCACGCATCCATCACCTGCACGATGCGCTCGTGATGGACCATGCGATCGCCGCGGATGGTGACCGGCGTCTTCGGATCGCGCTGCGCGGCCTGCGCGAGCGACGCCTTCAAGCCGGCGTCGTCGACCGGCGAGCCGGACACGACCAAGGAGCCGTCCTGCAGCACGTTGATCGTGATCTCGTCCGGCTGCTCTTCCGTCGGAGTTCCCGATTGCGCGGAGGGAAGCTCGACCTCCATCGCCTTCTCGGGGTCGAGGAACGTCGTCGCCACCATGAAGAAGACGAGCAGGATCAGGAGGACATCCATCAACGACGTGAGGTTGAGCTGGAAGTCCTTCAGCGTGTCGTCGTCACGGATGCGCATGGGCCGCCCCGGCGCGCTCGAGCAGGCTGTCGGAGACTTGCGCGTACACGTCCTCGGTGGAGCGGACGAAGCGCTCGATCTTGCTGCGGAACACGTAATACACGGCCTGCGACGCGACCGCGATCAGGAGGCCGGACGCCGTCGTGACCAGCGCATAGGAAATGCCCGACGCCAGCAGCTCCGGGTTCCCGCGGCCCTGCTTGAGCGCGAGACCCGCGAACGCCTTGATCATGCCGACGACCGTCCCGAGCAGACCGAGGAGCGGCGACAGCACCGCGAGCACTTCGAGCGGCTTCAGGTTGGCGGCGAGGTTCTTCACCTCGCGGTGCCCGGCGTCCTCGACCGCCTTCTCGACCTCCGCGGGCGAAGTTTTCGCGCGCTTCAACCCGGCGGCGATGACGCGTGCCATCGAGGAGCGGTTCTGCTCGCAGAGCTGCAGCGCCGGTTCGGCGCCGCCGCCCTTCACCGCCGCGACGAGTTGCTCGCCGAAGCGGCGCGTCCCGAGGCGCCCGCGTCGCAGGCGGATCGACCGCTCGACCATGAAGCCGAGCGCGAGGACCGAGCAGAATCCGAGCGGCACCATGAACGGGCCGCCCGAGACGATGTACTCGTACAGCGTGTCGTGATGGACGGATGCCGCGGGCGCGGCGGCGGCGAGCAACGTCGGGGACATCGTGCTTCTCCGGTGCGGTTGGTGGTTCTGCGGGTAGCGGACGACGCGATTCAGAAGCTGGCGGTCTTCGCGAGGCGATCCTTCGCGAGCGCGGCGAATTGCGAGCGCGGGTGCTTGTTGACGATCTCGGTGTACTGCGCGCGGGCGCGGTCCACGTCGCCGATCTTCTCGAGGCACTGACCCGCGTTGAACAGGCCCTCGGTGACCTCGTCCTCGGCGGCGTAGAGCACGGCGACCTTCATGAACTCGGCGAGCGCGTCCTCGGTGGAACCGGCGGCGAAGTGCAGCCGCCCGATCTCGAGCCGCGCGCGCGCGGCGAGCACGCCCTTGTCGGACGCGATGGTCTCGTCGAACGCGGCGCGCGCGGCGCGGGCGTTCCCGTTCTTGGCGAGCGCGCGGCCGCGCCACAGCGCCGCCTCGGCGCCGTTCTCGAACTTCGGGAAGCGCCGCTTCAGCTCGTCGAGCGCGGCGGCGCCGTCCTGCCATCGATCACACTGGCACGCGGCGAGGCCGAGGCGGAACAGCGCCTTGCTCATCACGTCGTGCTTCGGCTGCTCCTTGCGGAGGCGATCGAGCGGCGCCATCGCGTCCGCGAACTTCCCGAGGCGGTAGCGGCACTCGCCGCACAGGAAGAGCGCTTCACCGAACAGCGGGCTCTTCTCGTGCTTCTCCGCGAGCGTCGCGAAGAACGGCTCCGCGTGTTCCCAATCCTGCGCGCGCAGGCGGCAGAAGCCGGACTTGTACAGCGCGCGATCCGCGACCGGCGAGCCTTCGGTCCGCGCGGCGACGTCGTAGAGCGGCGCCGCGTGCGCGTCGTCCTTCGCTTCGAACAGCGCTTCGCCGACGAAGAACGCGGCCTCCGCCGCGGCAGCGTCCGGCGCGCCGGACGCGAGGCGCTTCGCGATCAGCTCGCGCGCGCCGTCGACATCCTTCTGGTCGAGCGCCAGGAACACGCGCTCCACGGCGACCGCGTTCTTCACGCCCGGATCCTGCGCCTGGCGATCGACGTCCGCGAGCAGCTTCGCCGCGTCATCCGACTTGCCGGCTTTCTTCATCACCTCGAGGACTATGCGGCCGACGTTCCACAGCTTCGCGTCGTCCGGGCGCGCGGCACGCAGCCGCGCGAATGCGTCCTGCGCGAGCGCGACGTCGCCCGTCTTCTTCGCGGTGAACGCGAGCAGCTCGAGCGCGCCGAGGCGCAGCTCCGGCGTCGTGTCCTTCGCGTCGGCGAGCGCGCGCGCGGCAGCGGCCGCTTCGTCGGCGCGCCCTTGCTCGAACGCCGAGAACGCGAGCTGGTAGCGCGCGGCCGGCGCGGCCGGAGAGCTCGGGAACTTCTCGATCAACATCCGGCGGCAGCGATCGGCGTCGTCCTTTCGGCCTCCCTTCGCGTGGCGCTCGGACAGCTCGTAGAGCGCCGACGGCGCGGCCGCGTGGTCCGGGAACTTCGCGACCAGCTCTTCGAGGCGCCGCGTGCCGCCGTCGCCGGGGTCGAGTTTCGCGAGCGCGAGCAGCGCATCGGCGCGATGCGCGCCGTCCTTCTCGCGGTCGAGGTAGGAACTCCACGCGGCCGCGGCGTCCTCCCCCTTGCCGGCGGAGTCGAGCGACTTCGCGAGCATCCAGCCCGCCTCCTCGCGCAGCACGCCGTCGGGACGACGCTCGAGCACGTCGGCGAAACCGACCGCCGCGGGTTCGAACCTGCCGGCGAGGAACCGGCTCCACGCGAGGCGCTCGAGCGCGCGCGTCTTCGCGCTCTCGTCCTTCGAGTCGCGGGCCGCGGCTTCGAAGCGCTGCTCCGCACCGGCCGCGTCCTTCGCGGCCAGGCGGCACTCGCCGATCAACAGCTCGGTCTCCGCGCGGAACTGCGAGTCCTCGTGCTGCTGCAGCAGCGTCGACGCCAGCTTCTCGGCGTCGGCGTGCTCGCCCGCGTTGAACTTCGCGACGGCCGCCGCGTGCAGCGCATAGTCGGAGCCCGACGCCCCGTAGGCCTCCGCCGCCTCCGCGGTCTTGCCCATCTCGAACAGCAGGTCGCCGCGCGCCACCATCATCCGCTCGGCGAGGTCCGGTCGGATCGGCCCCGAAGTCGCGCGTTGCAGGTCGGCGAGCGCGCCTTCCTTGTCGCCGGCCGCCTTCTTCGCGCGCGCGCGCCAGTACAGCGCTTCCGGATTCGCGCTCATCGCCTTGCTCTCGAGCGCCGCGACCGCGTCCTTCGCCTGCCCGGCCTGCAACAGATGGATGCCAAGCTGCAGCGTCGCTTCCTCCGCGAAGCGGCTGTCGGGCACGCGGTCGAGCAGCGTGCGGAACGACTTCGCGGCGTTCGCGTGATCGTCCTGCGCGGCGTAGGCGAACCCCTGCCCGCGCAGCGCCGCGTCGAGGAACGGACCGTCGGGGACGCCGCGGTACGCGGCGAGCGCTTCCTTCGGCCGCTTCGCTTCGAGATGTGCTTCGCCCGTCAACAAGCGGATCTCCGCCTCGAGCGGATCGCCCGCGTGCTTCGCGCGGAACTCGTCGCATGCCGCGACGCAGTCGTCGAAGCGCCCGGTGCGGAACGCGCACCACGCGAGCCCGTAGCGCGCGTCCTTCGCGTTCTTGCCGTCGGGCTCGGCCGCGAGCGAGGCGCGGTAGCGCTTCTCGGCCGCCGCGTAATCGCCTTTGCGGAACAGCGCTTCGCCGGCGAGGAACGTCGCCGGGTTCTTGAGGTAGTCCTTCTTCGCGGCGAGCACGCGATCGAAGTCGCCGATCGCGGCGTCGAACTGGTCCTGATCGAGATGGATCTGCCCGAGGCGGAACGTCGCCTCGGCCGCGAACTCGAAGCCGGGCCGGTCGATGAGCCGGCGGAACAGCGGCTCCGCCTCGGCCGCGCGCCGCAGCTCGAACAGCGCGGTCGCGCGCCGATAGTTCGCCGCGTCCGCGCGCGGGTGATCCGGATGCTCGGCGACGAACTTCGCGGCCTCCTTCTCCGCGAGATCGAACATCCCCTTTTCGCAGAGGCCGACGATGAACTGGTACTGGTCGTCGCCTTCGTCGAGCGTCGGGAGTGCTGCGAGAGCGGGATGAAGCGATGCAAAGACGGACACGAGCCAGAGCAGCACGGCGGACATCTCGTTCTCCCGGACGGCGCGGCGCGTGGTCGCCGCGAAGCGACACCTATACGTTTAGGAGTTGTGCTGTTGGTGAGCAGTCTTTTTTTCGCGGCGCGTGCGTCGAGCGCGCCGCGCCGCGGTCCCTCCTCTTGGTTGCAGTCGCCCGGTGCGGGCCGTGCCCGCGGCGGAAACGGGTCAAGACGTGTGGCCCCGCGCCCGATGAAGGGAGGCCGTCCGCCGCCGGCGGACGTCGGGAGGACCCATGCGTTCACTTTGCCGCGCCGTCGCCGTTTCCATCCTGCCGTGCCTCTCGATCGTCGCGTGCTCCTCCAAGGAGGACTCGACGTCGAAGCCGGCGGCGAAGCGGCCGGCGCCGCCGCACCTGAACGCGTCGCTCGACCTGACCGCGATGAAGGGCGGTTCGAATGCCCCGGCCGGGAAGAGCTCGCAGGTTCCGGAGGTCGATCCTCACATCGGCGCGCTCGGGTTCATCCCGCGGGACGCCTACTTCGTCCTGCACGCCCCGTCGATCGGCGCGCTCATCGACGGTGTCGCGGATTCCGAGCTGGCCGATGCACTCACGAAGTCCGGCATCGTCGACGTGAAGGCGAAGACGAAGGAGCTGCTCGCGCGGGGTCATGACTTCCTCGGCACCGCGGAAGCGACGGCAGTTCCGATCTTCGACCTGCTGACGTCGGTCCGCGGCGAGTTCCTGCTCGCGGTGCTCTCGGTCGATCCCGCGGCGGTGGCCGCGGGTGCGCGGCAGCCGGTCACCGCCGCCGTGTTCGTCGACGTGGGCGATCGCGCGGCCGAGCTCGCGAAGGCGATCGACGACGTCGGCGGCGCCAAGCCGAACGGCGTCACGGTCGAGCGGCTCGACGCCGGGCACTACCGGCTGTTCGACGCGGAGATGCAGGTCGAGCTCGCGGTGAAGGACCATTGGTTCGCCGCGATGCTGGCACCCGGCGGGCGCGTGGTGTCCAAGCTCGACGACCTGTTCGCGACGGACCGCGAGCTGTCGTTCGCGAACGGCGAGACGATGCACCTCGCGATCGGGTCGGACGCGCCCACGAACCCCGCCCGCGTCGAGGGCTTCGTGAACCTCGCGCCGCTGTGGCAGTTCGCGAAGGTCGCGGCTCCGTCCGAGGCGCTGCAGGCGATGGAGACGTTCAAGATCGATTCGCTGCGCGGCGCCTATCTCTCCCTCGCGTTCGACGGGCCGCTGGTCCACGACCAGGTGTCGCTCATCTCGCCCGGCCGGCACGACGTCCTCACGACGCTCTTCGACGCGCGGCCGTTCGACCCGGCGTTCGCGCGATTCGCGCCGCCGGACGCCGAGGACGCATCGGTGTCCGGGTTCGACGTCGAGCGCGCCTGGCGCACGATCCGCGATCGCATCCCGCGCGACGCGCGCGCGCAACTCGATGCGGCACTCGAACGCGTCGTGATCGACGAAGGCGTCGACATCGAGAAGGACGTGCTCGGGACCTTCGGCCCGAACTTCCTGGTCGCGACGCGCGGCTCGTGGGTTCCCGACGAGAACGGCGACTCCGATTTCGAGGCAGTCTTCGCGATCGAAGTCCGCAGCGCCACGCGCGCGAACAAACTGTTCGACCAGGTGCGCGAGCGCATTCCGCTCCCGCTCAAGCCGCGGACCATCGCGGATGCCAAGGCGTTCACCGTGATGCTCCCGTTCCCCGAAGCGCCGCCGTGGCTCGAACTCTCGTTCGCGTTGCGCGACGACGCGCTCGTCATCGCGACGTCGTCGAAGGCTCTCGAGAAGTCGCTGGTCGCGGCCGCGACGTCGGGCTCGAAGTGTCCGCGCCTCGCGGCGGCGATCGCAGCGAAGCCCGCCGACTCGTTCAGCGTCGCGATCGTCGCGACGGGAGCGGCGATCGCGAACACGTGGGGCGCGATCCTCGGGCAGGCTCGGACGGAGCTCGATGCGCAGGGGCTGAGCGCCGAGTTCCCTGCCGAGATGCCGAAGACGGAGCAGATCCGCAAGTTCGCCGGAATGCTCTCGGACAGCGTGCGCTACTGGCGCGCGACGGATCGCGGCCTGACCCTCGACTCGCGCGGGCCGGTGAGTGCGCCTGCCATCGCGATGTTCGCGCTCTCGACCGTGTCGTCGATCGCGATCCCGAAGCTGCTCGAGACGCGCATCGACGCGAACGAAGCGGCCGCGATCGCGACGCTGCGGATGATGATGTCCGCCGAGGCGCAGTTCGAATCGTCCGGGTGCGCGGATCGCGACAAGGACGGGATCGGCGAATACGGCAGCCTGGCGGAGATGGCCGGGATGGCGCTCCTGCCGTCGGGCGAATGGCTCGAGCCGCCGATCCTCTCGAAGAAGTGCGGCATCCTCGTCGACGGCTGCCTGCAGAAGAGCGGCTACAACTTCCGCTGCTTCCTGCCGGATCGGAACGGCGTCGCGATCGCCGAGCGTCCCGAAGGCGGGGCGCCTCCCGAGGTGGAGGCCAATCACTCCGAGGTGCAGTTCGCGATCTGCGCCTGGCCGATCGAGCCGGGTTCGACCGGCAATCGCGCCTTCTACATCACGCAGCTCGGCGTGATCCGCGCGACGACGTTCGAGTCGATCTCGCACGCGCGCCGCGGGCCGGTCGACGTGTTCGTCACGGACGTCCTGTGGCCGAAGCACGAACCCGCGGACGAGCAGCCCGTGAAGGGCACTCAGGGCGAGCTGTGGACGTCGCTCGAACAGTGACGCGCCGCTGATCCGCTGATCAGGGGCCGGTATCCATCCCGCCGCCGGTCTTGATGCTCTTCTTGCCGCCGACGAAGAGGTCGGTGAAAGCGAGCGTGTCGGCGCCGTCGCCGCAGCGGACGGTGAGGTCGGCGTTGCAGTCGTCCGTGTCGAGCGTGAGCGAGTTGTCGCCGCCGCCGAGCGCGAACCGCGCGTCGCCGTCGAACTTGTCGTTGGCCGAAGTGACGACGTCCGCGGCGCCGCCGCAACCGAGGTCGAAGCGACCGTAGTGCGACAGGTTGCTCTGGAACTGCAGCGGACCGCTGCCGCCGCGCACGCGCGTGCGTCCGACCGTCATCCCGCTGATAAGGCAGAGGTCCTCCCCCGAGCCGGTGTCGATGTCGAGGTTGCGCGCGAGGGTCGACTGGAAGAAGTACACGGAGTCGTCGCCCTTTCCGGTCCGGATCGAGACGTCGCCGTCCACGCCTCCGCCGGCCGCCCACGAGAAGTAGCCCTTCACCTTCGAGGCGAGCGTCACGCGCAGATCGGAGTCGACCGATGAATCGGTCACGGAGATCGTCGTGTCGGGCGCGCTCGATCGGAGCGTGAGGCTCCCGTTCGCGGACACGACGAACTGCGACTGGACGAACTGCGGTCCCTTGGCGCGGACGGTCGCGTCGCCGTCGATCGTCGAGTTCGCGAGAGTGAGCGCTGCGATCCCGTTCAGCGCGAGCGACAGTCGGTCGAGGATCGTCACGAACTGCACCGTCGCGGCGATGGCTCCGCCGCCGCCGACGTCGATCGCGGTCCGGCCGTGCGCGGTGCTGTTCATCAAGGTGAACGTGCCGGCGCTCTTGCCGGCGATGGTCAGCCGTCCGCCGACCGTGAGGAATCGGAAGAACTGGGTCGGCGAAGTCAACGCGACGGTTCCGAGCCGCACCGTCACGTCGTCGTTCACGGTGCTCGACTGCAGATCGGCCTCACATCCCTGCGGTCCGCCCTCGATGACGAGATCGCGCTGGATCGTCGCGAGCTTGAGATCGAGGTCGTCGAGGTCCGCTCCGCCGTCGATCCGGACGTCGCGCGCGAATGAACCGACGATCAGCGCGTGATCCGCGCCTGCGCCGAGCCGCGCGCGCAGATCGCGCACGAAGCTGCCGGACGTGGTGAGGTCGTCATCGCCCTCGCGGAGGTCGATCAGCACGTCCTTCGGCGGCAACGGCAGCAGGACGTCGCCGGCCTGACCGTTCACGGTGGTCCCCGCCCCGGGATGGATCACGACCGGACTGCCGCCGATCACGGAGATGACGTCGGGCTGCGGGCTTCCGGTGATCACGACGCTGCCGTGCTTGACGATCGCCTTCACGTCGCCGGCCGAGGCGAGCGGCACCAGCCCGGTGAAGGCGATCACGGCAACCAACGCGAACCTCGTGGAGCGGGACATCGCGGACCTCCGATCGATGCGCGACGACCTGCCGCGCCGGAAGTCTCCACGACGCCCGCCCGGCGAACCCCCCGGCCATAATCGGTCCTGCGTTGCGGAAGTGCGCCCGTGGCGCGAAGATCACCGCCCATGCCGAACGAACCCCCCGCTTCCGGTTCGCCTCCCGCGGAGGTCACGCGCCTCCTCGCGCGGGTCGCCGACGGCGATACCGCAGCGGGGAACGCGCTCTTCACGCGGCTGCAGGCCGAGCTGCGGCGACTCGCCGAGCGCCAGCTCGGCCGCGACAGCGATTCCCACACGCTCCAGCCGACGGCCCTCGTCCACGAGGCGTGGATCAAGGTGCTCGGCGAGAACGCGTCGAAGGTCGAGGGGCGGACGCACCTGTTCTCGTTGATGGCGAAGGCGATGCGGTCGGTCTTGATCGATCACGCCCGCGCGAAGCTCGCCGACAAGCGCGGCGGCGGAGCGCGGCCGTTGTCGCTCGACGCGACGGGCGTGGTCAGCTCGAAGGACGGCGGCCTGCAGCTCCGACCGGAAGACCTGCTCGCCGTCGACGAGACGCTCGAACGACTGAAGGCGCAGGACGGCGAACTGGCGCAGGTCGTGGAGCTGCGCTTCTGGTCGGGCCTTTCGAACGAGGAGATCGCGTCCTCGCTGGAGGTCCACGTGCACACCGTCGAGCGGCGCTTCCAGGTCGCGCGCGCGTGGATGCAGCGCGAGCTCGCGCGCCTCGGCAGCGGCGGAGACAGATGAACGATCGCTGGCGGCGCGTCCGCGCGATCCTCGAAGGGGCGCTCGATCGCACCGCGTCGGAGCGCGCGGAGTTCGTCCGCGAAGCGAGCGCCGGCGACGTCACGATCGAACGCGAGGTCATCGAGTTGCTCGCCGCCGACTCGGCGCCGAACACGATCGGGGGCGCGATCGCCGAGGGCGTCGTCTCCCAAGTCGCGAGCGGCGTCGCCTCGGCCGCGGTGCTCCAACCCGGCGCGGTCGTCGGCCGCTACCGGCTCGTGCGCGTGGTCGGCACCGGCGGCATGGGCGCGGTGTGGGAAGCGGAGCAGGACGATCCGAAGCGCCCGGTCGCGCTCAAGGTGCTGCAGCACGCGTTCGCGTTGCCCACCGAGGTCGCGCGCTTCCGTTTCGAGGCGGAAGTCCTCGGCCGCCTGCACCACCCGCACATCGCGCAGGTCTACGAGGCCGGGACGTTCGGCTCGGGGCAACCGTTCTTCGCGATGGAGTTCGTCGAGAACGCGCGGCCGCTGTGCGGCTTCGCGAACGAGCGCGGTCTCGACGTGCGCTCCAAGCTCGACCTGCTCCTCGCGGTCGCCGACGCGGTGCACCACGGCCACCAACGCGGGGTGATCCACCGCGACCTGAAGTCGGCGAACGTCCTGGTCGACGGGCACGGACATCCGAAGGTGATCGACTTCGGCATCGCGCGCGGGATCGGCGTCGAGCCGGGAGCGACGCCGCAGCTCACGCGCACCGGGCAGATGGTCGGCACGCTGGCGACGATGGCGCCGGAGCAGATCGAGGGGAAGAGCGAAGCGACCGACGTGCGCACCGACGTCTACGCGCTCGGCGTGATCCTCTGCGAGCTGCTGACGGGGAAGCTGCCGATCGACTTCACCGACGTGAACCTGCTCGAGGCGGCACGTCGCATCCAGTGCGACCCGCCGGTCCTCCCGTCCGCGTACGACCCGTCGCTGCCGCGTGAGCTCGATTGGATCGCGGGCAAGGCGCTCGCCAAGGAGAAAGCGCGGCGTTACGCGTCCGCCTCCGAGTTCGCGGCGGATCTGCGGCGGTTCCTCGACGGGGAGGCCGTCGTCGCCGCGCCCGAGAGCCGGCTCTACCGCGCGCGCGTGTTCGCGCGGCGTCACCGCGTCGGACTGATCGCCACCGTGTTGGTCGTCGTCGCGCTCGCGTCCGGGCTCGGCGTCGCGCTGCAGGCGCGCTCCGAAGAGCAGATCGCGCGCACGCGCGCCGAGACGTCGCTCGCGCGTGCGAAGTCGGCGCTCGCGTTCGTCACCGGGATGCTCGAGTCGGTGCGGCCCGAGGAAGCGGGCCGCGACGTGCGTGTCCGCGACGTGCTGCTGGTCGCCGACCAGGATTTGCAGCGCGGCTTCAACGGACCTCCGGAGGTCGAAGCCGCGGCGCGCGCGTCGCTCGGCGGATCGTGGCTCGCGCTCGACTTCACGCAGGAGGCCGAGACGCAGCTCGTGCGCGCGCTCGAATTGCGCGAGCGCGTGCTCGGCAAGGACGATCCGGAGACGATCGACTCGCTGCGCGCGCTGGAACGACTGCGCGCGCGGCAGGGACGGATGATCGAGACCGAGCGCCTCGCCGCGGAGTTGACCGCGCGCTCGGAGCGCGTGCTCGGACCCGACCACCCGGACACGCTGCTCGCGCATGCGGACCACGCGAACGCGCTCACGATGCTCGGGCGAGGCACCGAAGCCGAGAGCGAAGTGCGGGACGCGCGGGCGCGCTGGCCGGCGACGCTGCCTCCGACGGACCCGCGGCTCATCGACGTCGAGAAGTCGTTATTGACCGTCCTCGAGTATCGCAAGGCGGGTGAGGAGGCGACGCGGGTCGCGCACGATGTGTACGAGCGCGTGCGATCGAGCTTCGGACCGGTGCATCCGCGCACGCTCGAAGCGGCGGGCGCCTACGGGCGCCAACTGATCGGCAACGGCGATCGCGATGGCGGCCTCGCGCTCATGCGCACGATGCTCGAGCTGCACAAGAAACAGCTCGGCCCGGAGCACGATCACACGCTGTACGCGGAGGAATCGCTGCTCTCGTGCGAGCGATACGCAGGCAACCTCGACACCTACTGCAAGCGTCTCGAGGAGCTGATCGCGGTGCGCGAGCGTCACGACGGGCCGACCTACTTCCGCACGCTCCAGGACAAAGGGCTGCTCGGCATCGGGCTCAGCCAGCTCGGGCAGTATCCGAAAGCGATCGCGACGCTGACCGGCGCGCGGGACGACGCGCTCGCGTCCGCCGGCGCGGACGATCCGGTGACGCTGCAGCTCTCGACGTGGCTGGCGCAGGCGAAGCTCGATTCCGGCGACGTCGAGGGCGCGAAAGCCGACCTGCGCGCGGCGCTCGCGTCACCGGCGGTGCAGGCGGATCCGACGGGCGCGCGCGCGCTCGCGTTGAAGGAATCGCTCGGCCTCACGCTCCGCGACCCGGAGCACCTCGCCGAGGGCGCGACGTTGATGCGCGAGGTTCTCGCGGCGCGTCGGGCCGCGCTCGGCGAGGGGAACGAGCTGACGCTCGGAGCGATGCTGCACCTCGCGCCGTTCGAGGCCCTCGCCGGCGACTACCCGGCCGCCGAGGCGCTCCTGCGCGAAGCGCTTGCGGGGTTCGAGAAGATGTTCGGCCGCAAGCACCAGGCGACGCTCGCGACCACGCAGACGCTCGGCACGATCCTGTCGATGAGCGGGCGGATCGAGGCGGCGGCGGTCGAGCAGCGAGCCGCGATGGAGATCGCCGCGGAGATCTACGGAGAAGGACATCCGGCGTGGTGCGACGCGGCGAGCGCGCTCGGGACCTCGCTGCGGCGCCTCGGCAAGCCGGCCGACGCGGAACCGCTGCTCGCGCGCGCCGAAGCAGGACGCGCGAAAGTGTTCGGCGCCGACGGCGGGCTCGCCGTCACGTCGCGCATCGAGCGCACGGCGGCCTTGATCGAGCTCGGTCGCATCGCCGACGCGCGCATCGCGCTCGGCGAGGCGGACGACGAACGGATCGCGCGGCTCGCGAAGAGTTTGTCGGAGCGGCACGGCGGCGTCGCGCCACCCGGCGACCTCGCGACCGCGGGCGCGGAAGATCGCGCGTTCATCGCGCGCGTCGCGGACGCGATCGAGCGCACGGCCGGCGCGGCCGCCGCCGCTCCGTGGCGCGCGCCGCGCTGACCGTCACGGGGGCAGCGCGCCGATCTCTCCCTTCGAGTCGAGCGATCAGGCTTCGGCGCGCACCAACTGCAGTCGGAAGCGCGGATCGAAGCCGGGGGCGCATCGACTGCACGATGCGGCGTTCAAGCGGCGCCGGCGCGGGTACTCCGCGCGACAACCGGGGCAGACGTACAGCCAGCGCGGCGGCGCCGCGAGCGCGTCGTTCGCGTCGATCACGAGCGCGGCGAGCTCGCGGTCGTTCGCGTCGAACGAGCGGCGCGCGTGTCGATCGGTGCGCCGGAACGCGCGCGGCATCGGCCGGAAGCGGTGGAAGAACGCGGTCGCGCCGGCGCCCGGCAGCTCCGGCATCGCGAGGCCCGCGGCTTCCGCGGCGGCATCGAGGGCGCGCACGCGCGCGTCGTAGGCCTTGCCGTGGCGCAACGTCGACGGGAGGCCGGTGAACTCCGGGTCCATGTGCAGGAGCTCGTGAAAGACGTCCTGCCGCTGCTCGCGCGCCGACAACAGGAGGAAGCGCGGCAGCACGAACGTCACCAGGTAGCGGACCTCGACGCCGCGGCTCTCGATGCGCGGCAGCTCGAAGCGGCCGTCGGCGGTCACCGTCGTGCCGGTGGCGGGGAATCGCGTGAAGTGACACGCCGCGCGCTTGCCGTGGGGGCCGCGCTTGCCGCGCACGCCGGCGACGAGGACGCGCGCCGGGTCGAAGCGCGGGCCGAC
>CAZBOK010000079.1:0-14283 GCA_964493525.1 uncultured Phycisphaeraceae bacterium
GCGGCTCGCGGCATCGCCACGTTCGACGCCACCGACGCCCTGGTCGCCGCCGGCGCGACGGACGATCGCGCGTTCTGGATGCCGAAGGGCCACTACACGCCGCGCGCGCAGCAGGTCGTCGCGGACGCGCTGTCGCCGCTCCTCGGCCCGGCGCCCGGGCGCTGAATCGGCGACGCGAACCGCTACCTTGCGCGCATGGCGAGCGCGACGTTCCGCGACTTCCTGAACGAGCTCGAGTCGGCGGGCGAGCTGAAGCGCGTGCGCGCGCGCGTGTCGCCGGTCCTCGAGATCGCGGCGATCGCCGATCACGTCTCGAAGTCGCCGTGCGCGGTACGGAGTCGGTTCGCTCCCGAGTTCGATCCGGCGCACCACGATCGGGGCGGCGCAGCACTCTTGTTCGAGCAGGTCGAGGGGTCCGACTTCCCGCTCGCGATCAACGCGTTCGGCTCCTACCGGCGCACCGAGCGCGCGCTTGGTTGCCACGAGAGCGGCGGCTTCGAGGCGATCGCCGCGCGGATCGCGTCGCTCACGCGGCCGATTCCGCCGCGCTCGTTTCGCGAGCTGGTCGCGCGCGCGCGCGAGTTCCTGCCGCTCCTGCGAACTCCGCCGAAGCGGATGAAGCCCGGCCGCCGCGGGCCGTGCCAGGAGGTCGTGAAGCTCGCCGCGCGCGGCGAGGTCGACCTGTTCCGCCTGCCGCTCATCAAAGCGTGGCCGCTCGACGGCGATCCGCGCGCGGTCGGCTCGCCGATCGACGCGGAGCGCTCCGGCACCGCCGCGGGCGGCGGCCGATACGTCACGTTCGCGGGCATGCACACGATCCACGCGGACGAGCGCGACTCGGAGCGCCCCGCCAGCCACAACATCGGGATGTACCGCGCGCAGCTCGTCGATCGCACGCATCTCGCGATGCACTGGCACGTGCACCACGACGGCGCTGCGCACTGGCGCAGTTGGAAGAAGCTCGGCCGACCGATGCCGATCGCGATCGCGCTCGGCGGCGAGTCGGTCCTGCCCTACGCCGCGACCGCGCCGCTTCCCCCGGGGATGAGCGAGCTCCTGCTCGCCGGCTTCCTGAACGGCCGCGGGATCCCGCTCGCGCGCGCGATCACCGTCCCGTTGTGGGTGCCGGCGAACAGCGAGATCGTGATCGAGGGCTTCGTGAGCACCGAGTGCGGACCGATCGGCTGGGATCCCGCGGCCGGCGAGCCGCTCGGCCCCGGCGCCGTTTTCGAAGGGCCGTTCGGCGATCACACCGGCTTCTACTCGCTGCCCGACCGTTACCCGGTCGTCGAAGTCACGGCGATCACGCATCGCGTCGGCGCGATCTACCCGACGACGATCGTCGGGCCGCCGCCGCAGGAGGACTACTACCTCGGCAAGGCGACCGAGCGCGTGTTCCTGCCGCTGTTGAAGACGCTGGTGCACGACATCGTCGACTACCACCTGCCGCAGTTCGGCGCGTTCCACGACTGCGCGTTCGTGAAGATCGAGAAGGCGTACGCGCTGCAGGCGCGCCGCGTGATGCACGCGATCTGGGGCGCCGGACAGATGGCGTGGACCAAGTGGATCGTCGTGGTGGACGGGGACGTCGACGTGCACGACGAGGCCGCGGTGCTGCGGCGCGTGTTCGAGACGATGCGCTTCGACCGCGACATCGAGATCGTGAACGGTCCGCTCGACATCCTCGACCACGCCGCGCCTCGCCTCGGCGCGGGGCACAAGATCGGCTTCGACGCGACGCGCAAGCTGCCGGGCGACGACGTCGCGGGCGTGCCGTGGAATGCGACGCCCCGCATCGCGCACGGCGAAGCCGTCGCCGCGCAGCGCTTGAAGGACGACCTCGTGGGGAGCGCGGGCATCGTCGACGTCGCGGTGCCGGCGATCGGCCACGGACGCCTCGCGATCGTCGCCGTCGAGAAGTCGAGCGCGACGCTCGGCGGCCGCGCGATCGACGCCGCGCTCGCGTTCGCGAACGAAGAGCTGCTCGACTTCGTGATCGCTGTCGACGCGCGCATTCCGGTGGCTGACCTCGAGCGCGCACTGTTCGAGACCTGCGCGAACTTCGACCCCGGCCGCGACGTGTATCGCCGCGGCGCGCGCATCGGGATCGACGGCACGACGAAGCTCGCCGGCGATGCGCGCGCGGGCCACGTCGTGCGGCGGTTCCCGCCGCGCCAGGAGATCGCGCCGGAGACCGCGGAGCTGGTCCTGCGCCGCTGGCGCGAGTACGGGATCTGATCGACGCATCGCGAACGCGCCGTCAAGGCGGGGGTGCGCGCCGGACGATCAACGAGGCGAGGAGATGCCTCATGTTCGATCGTCGCGCTCTGTTCCTCGCGGCCGCCGTCCTCGCTTGCGATTCCGCGCTCCGCGCCGGCGTGATCGTGGTGCCGTCGGCCGGTTTCGACACGATCCAGTCCGGGATCAACGCCGCGTCCAGCGGCGACACCGTGAAGGTGCGACCCGGGCACTACAACGAGATCCTGCAGATCCCGCCCGGCAAGGACGGGATGACGCTCGTCGGCAAGGGGACCGTCGTGATCGACGCGCGGATCATCGGCGGCGCCGGCATCGGTCCGGGGCTGCGGGTTCAGTCGGCCGGGGTGACCGTGAAGCGGCTCACGTTCCGCCACGCGAAGACCGGCATCGTCGGCACCGGGAACGGCATCGCGGTCATGGCGGCCGGATGCGTCCTGGAAAGCCTCGACGTGCAGCACGCGGTCGGCGCGGGCATCTTCGTCGATGCGGCGAACTGCGTGGTGCGAGGCTGTCGGATCCGGAACTGCCGCGGTCAAGGGATCCGCGTCGATCACCAGCCGGGCGCCACGATCGAGCGCTGCAGCATCGCGAACTGCATGGCCGCGGGCATCGAGATCAACGGCGCGAACGCGCGCGTCTCTCGCTGCGCGGTGACCGCGTGCGAACTCGAGGGCGTCTTCGCGTCGGGCGCATCGGTCGTCGTCGAGCGCACGCGCGTGACTCATTCCTTCGACGGCGTTTACCTGGCGGGCGCCGGGTGCCGAATCACGCGCTGCCGCGTGAGTGACGTGTCGCTCGCCTACCACGTGATCGGCGACGACGCGCTCGTCTCGAGCTGCCGCGCCGATGACTGCGACGACGGAGGCGCCGCGATCACCGGCGACCGCGCGACCGTGGAGCACTGCGTGTTCCGTGATCTCGAGGAGCTCGGCATCTACGTGAACGGCGACGCCCCGGATCTTCACGAGAACCGACTGGAAAACGTTCGGATCGCGGATGGCATCGCGGTGAACGCCGCGAGCTCGGGCACCATCGAACGGAACGTGGTGCTCGGCGCGACGCACACCGGCATCGAGATCGATTCGACGTGCAGCAACCTGCAGATCCTCGACAACCGCGTGTCCCGCGCCGGAGCCGGCGTCGAAAACGCGGGGTTCCATCTCGCGGGTTCCGCGCACACGCTCGGCGGCAATCGCGCGACCGACTGCGCCCTCGACGGGTTCTACGTCGCCTGCACGCTCGCGTACTTCCAGGACAACGTCGCGCGCGGCAACGGCGAGGACGGTTTCGACGTGGACGCGAACGGCGACTTCAACGCGTTCATCCACAATCGCGCGATCAAGAACGCGGCGGAGGGGTTCGAGAACGGCGGCGGCGGCACGCACTTCGAGAACAACACCTGCACCGGCAACCGCATCGACGTCGCGAACGACGGCGCGTTCTCGTTCGAAGGCGGCAACAAGTTCTCGAGCGGCGGCCCCGCGAAGTCGGCCGAAGTCGACCTTTGAGAGGCGTTTCCTCCGCGCTGACGCTCAATCGTTCTTCACTTTGATCTCGACCCAATCCGTCCACGGGTTGTCGACGTTCCCCGTCGCTCGGACGCGGTACTTGAACGTCTGCGTCCCTCTCGTGTCCGTCGCGCGCGGCTTGTCGACCTTTGACGTCGAGTCCTTGCGGATCACGTTCGAGCGCGCGAACTCGGTCCACTTGCCGTCGACCAGCCGGTAGCGCTCGAAGATGTACCCGGTCTCGCGCGCGACGTCGCGCCAGCGCAAGCAGGGCCGGAACCTGCCGCCGTCGACCTTGAGCACGATCTTGAGCGGAGCGGGCGCTTCACAGCGCGGCGACGCCGAGGCTCCGAGGAGTGGGGCCGCGACGGCGAGGGCGAGCGCGGCGCAAACGATCGGACGGTGCAGGACGACGGACATCGAGGTTCTCCTTCCCGGCGCGGGCGCGCCGTCGGTTGCGGACTGCACACCCGGAACCAGCGGAGGCCGCCGGCTCGCCGAAGGAGGAATCTCGTTTCGTCCGCTACCCCGCGATGACCTTCACGGTCTCGCCGACGAAGTTCAGGATGCGGCGCAGTTCGTCGTAGTCCTCGTGCTTCATGCGCACCCACGCATTCGCCATGTACCCGGCCTCGACGGGTTGCGTCGGCGTGCCCGGGCTCGGCAGGTTCCAGTCGATCAGGCAACTGCCGTACTTCTCGCGCACGATGTCGACCCCGAGGTACGACTTGATCGTCCCGTCCTGCGTGGGGCGGAGGTTGATGATCCCGGCCGAGTACCGCCGCGACGGACGCTGCATCACGCGGCCGCTGACGAGGCCATGCGCCCAATCGAGGAAGAGGTCGAACTCGTTCGCCGCGCAGTAGAGGTCCCACGCGCCGACGCCGGGGGGACGGCAGCCGATCTCGGAGAACTTCAGCCCCTTCGGCCCGAAGAACCACTCCATGTGCGTCGCCGACGTCTCGATCCCCATCTCCTTCACGACGCGGCGGCCGAGCGACTTCAGCTCCGCGTAGCCCGGGGAATCGACGCGGTTGGTCACGATGAACTGCGGGGAGATCCAGCGCGTGCGCATCGCTTCGAGCACGCCGGGGAAGTAGTGCGTGACGAACTCGTGCGCGACTTCTCCATTCACGGTCAGCGTGTCGTAGAAGCCCTCGTGCCCTTCGATGAACTCCTCGACGGCGACCGAGCGGCCGCAATCGAGGCCGGATGCCGCGATCACCTGCGGGAGCTGCTCGTCCTTCTCCACCTTGAAGGTGCCCGCGGCGCCCGCCGCGTCGCGCGGCTTCACGATGATCGGGAGCCCGACCTCCTTCACGAACTCGTAGACCTCGTGTGCGTTGCTCGCGCTGCGCGAGCGGGCGCACGGGACATCGCGCTGGCGGAGGAACTCCTTCATCGACGGCTTGTCGCGGCAGAGGTACGCGGTCTCGACGCTCGTCCCGGGGATGCCGCACCGCGCGCGCACGTTCGCGACCGGGAGGATGTGTGCTTCGACCGTGGCTTCGAGCCGGTCGATCTTCCGCCGCGACTGGATGCGCTGCACCACCTCCTGCATCGCGCCCTCGTTCACGACCGACGAGACGCGCTCGTAGCCGTCGAGCCATGACTTCAGCTCGTCGTCGAACGCTTCGAGCGGGCGTTCGCTGATGCCGGTGACCTGCGCGCCGGCCTGCTTCAGCGCGCGCGCGAACTGCCGCTGGTTCCTGGGGAACGCGGGCTCGACGAAGACGACGTGCATGGCTCGGTGCCCGAAATTGGAAAGCGAGGGCGGGGATCCTAGCGACCGCCCCGGATCCGTCCGGGGATCGCGTCAAGTCCCGTACCTCGAAGCGCCGAATTCGACTCGGAGTCGGATGATTCCCGGGGGGTGTCGTGCGACAAGCCGTGCCGTGGGTGTTGGTCGGCGTCTCGATGAGCGTCGCCGGCTTCGTGCTGATGCGCATTGATCGATCGACGAGCGACGTCGTGCCGAAGTCGTCCGCGCCGGCGGCTGCACCGGGATCGCATGCCGACACGAGCGGCCGCCCCGTGCAGCCGGTCCCGGACGCGGGCGACGTCGACCCCCGCAAGCGCGATCTCGGCGCTCGCCTGTTCTCCGACCCCGGGTTCTCGAAGGACGGCACGATCTCGTGCGCGAGTTGCCACGATCTGAAGGCCGGCGGCGACGACGGCCGGCGCGTCTCGAAGGGCGTCGGCGGAGCGGAAGGCGACCTGAACGCTCCGACGGTGCTGAACGCGCGGTTCAATTTCCGGCAGTTCTGGGACGGCCGCGCGGAGAGCCTGGCGGAGCAGGTCGAGGGACCGATCCTGCATCCGAAGGAGATGGCGAGCGACTGGCCGACCGTCGTCGCTCGCATCGAAAGCGACGCGGAGTACGCGGCGGCGTTTCGCGCGATCTACGCGGACGGCATCACGCGCGCGAACGTGAAGGACGCCATCGCGGAGTTCGAGCGGTCGCTCGTGACGCCGAACTCCAGGTTCGATCGATTCCTGCGCGGCGACACGTCCGCGATCACCCCGATCGAGGCGGACGGTTGGCGCCTCTTCCAGGAGCTCGGCTGCATCACCTGCCACCAGGGTGTCAACTTCGGCGGCAACTCGTTCCAGATGTTCGGCGTGCGCGGCGACTACTTCGCCGATCGGGGCGCGGAGAAGCAGTGCGACCTCGGGCGCTTCAACGTCACGAAGAATCCGCGCGATCGCCACCGCTTCAAGGTCCCGACGCTGCGCAACGTGGCGCTGACCGCGCCCTACTTCCACGACGGCAGCACCTCCACGCTCGAGGACGCGGTGGAGATCATGGCGCGCTACCAGCTCGGCTTCGACCTCGAGCGCTCCGAGCGCGACCACCTGGTCGCGTTCTTGCGGACGCTGACCGGCAAGAGCGACGGCCGCTGACCGACGCATGAGAGCCCCGTCCGCTTCCGCACGCATCGCGCTGCTGATCGCCGTTCCGGTGACGCTGCTGCTGCTCGCGTTGCGTCCGGGCTTCCTCGACGGCGCCACGACGCGCTGGCGCGGCATCGCGATGGATGTGCAGCGCTTGAAGCGGCTCGACGTCGCGCTGAACGAGCACGCGTTGTCGTTGCGCTACGGGCTCGAATCCAGCCTCGACCGCATCCAGGACGACGTGCGGGACATCGACGCCGCGTATGAGCGCCTCGCGCCGCGTCCCCGCCGGCCCGGAGTCGACGAGGACTTCCTGCTGCGTCTTTCGGAAGCGCGCGCGTTCCACGCTCGCAAGGCCGCGCTGCTCGACCAACTGCTCGACGCGAACCAGAACCTGAGCAACGCGACGCGGATCTTCCCGCGATTGATCCAGGAGACGATCGACTCGCCGCACGTCGTTCCCCCGGGTTCGCGCGAGCACGCACTGATCGAATCCGCGACGCGCGACGCGCTCTTGTGCGCGACGAGTGACGACTCCGTCCGGCGCGACGAGACCGCGCGGCAGCTCGACGAGCTCACCGCGATCGCGGAGACGCGCGGGCCCGAAGCACGCCCTCGCATCGAATCGTTCGTCGCGACCGCGCGAGTTCTGGTCGACGAGAAGCGCGAAGCCGACGCGCTGCTGTCCGAGCTGCTCGGAGTGCCGAGCGATGCGGCGCTCGATCGTGCCGAAGCCGCGCTGCTCGACCGTGAAGTGAGCGCCGAACGGGAGTCGGTGTCGATGCGGCGGTTGCTCGCCGCCGCGTGCCTCGCGCTCTCCGCGTACGTGACCTGGGCGCTGTTCCGGCTCAGCGGGACGAGCCGCCGCCTCGCGAAGACGGCGGCGCAGAAGCTCGCGGCCGAGCACGCCAACCGCGCGAAGAGCGAGTTCCTCGCCAACATGAGCCACGAGATCCGCACGCCGATGAACGGTGTGCTCGGAATGACCGAGCTGTTGCTCACGACGTCCCTCGATTCGGAGCAGCGCGAGCTGGCGGACACGATCCAGCGCTGCGGCGCGGGACTACTCGACGTCGTGAACGACGTGCTCGACTCGTCGAAGATCGAGGCGGGGTGCGTGCGCATCGAGTCGATCGAGTTCGAACCGCGCGCGGCGATCGAACAAGTGCTCGAGATCCTCGCGTTGCGGGCCGAACCGAACGGGATCGAGCTGCTCGCTTCGGTGGCGCCGGACGTGCCGGCGCGAATCATCGGCGACCCGGCGCGCGTGCGGCAGATCGTGCTCAACCTCGCGGGGAACGCGGTGAAGTTCACCGAGCGCGGTCACGTGCTGATCGCCGTCGACCGCTGCGGGGACGCCGATTCGCCGGAGCTGCGCATCTGCGTCGAGGACACGGGCATCGGCATCGACCCGACGCGCCTCGAAGCGATGTTCGATCCGTTCACGCAGGCCGAGGAGTCCACGAGCCGCCGCTACGGCGGCACCGGACTCGGCCTATCGATCTCGCGCAAGCTCGCGCGCTTGATGAGCGGCGACGTCACCGCGGCGAGCGAGCCGGGCGTCGGATCGACGTTCACGCTCCGCGTCCCGCTCGTGGCGGCAGATGGCGAGCCGCACGCCGCGGAGCGGATCTCCGGCGCGGTGGTCGTCGTCGGCGCCGATCCGGTCGTCGCTCGCGCGCTCTCGACCTCCCTCGTCGGGGCCGGGCACGGGGTGGAACTGCGCGTCAAGGACGGCGCCGCCGCCGACGCGATCGCGGATGCGCGCGACGCGGCCGCGCTGGTCGTCGACCTCGCTCCCGGCGGGCCGAACGCGGGCGCCGACGTCGCTGCCCTGCGCGCCGCGCTGCCGCGGTCGACGGCGCTCGTCCTGTTCGCGCCGAGTGCGACGGCGCGCGTGCCGCGACCGGACGAAGGAGTCGCGGTGCTCCCGCGTCCGATCCGACCGTGGAAGCTCGCGAAGGCAATCACCGATTCCTGCGCCGACCCGACGCGCGGGGCGCACGCCGGTCCGCCGGCGCCCGCCCGCGAGTCGGCGCCGCTCGACGCCCGAGTCCTGCTCGTCGAGGACAATCCGGTGAACCGACAGGTGGCGTCGCGCATGCTCGTGAAGCTGGGCGTGACGGTGGAGTTCGCGGCGAACGGGGCCGAGGCGGTCGCGCGGTGCGAGGCCGGTGACTTTGACGTCGTTTTGATGGATTGCCAGATGCCCGTGATGGACGGGTACGAGGCGACCCGCGTCCTGCGGGCCGCCGGCTACACGACGCCGATCATCGCGATGACGGCGTTCGCGATGGCGGGAGACGACCGCGCCTGCCGCGCGGCGGGAATGGACGACTACGTTCCGAAGCCGGTGAGCGATCCGGTGCTGCGTGCCGCACTCGAGCGGTGGATCGGTCGCGACACCGCGCGCGCGCCCGTCACTTCGGGCGCCCGATGATCGAGACGCGGAGCTCCTTCGTCTCGGGATGATCCGCGTGGATCACGAGCGTCGTCCGCATCGACGTCTTCCCGGGCGTGCCCGGCACTGTCTGCGGCGTGAGGTCGATCCGGTAGCGCTTGCCCGCCTCGAGCGTGACGATCACGAACTTCACGACCGCGGGCTCCTTCGGGTCCAGCTCGATGGACGTCGGAGTCCACGGCACGTTGCCGTTCGCGTTGTCGATGGTGATGCTCCGCGTCGGCGGCGTGCCGGCGTCGAACGTCCCGAAGTCGACGATGCGCGCGAGGCCCTTGCCGTCCGTCGTGACCCGCACGGCGCTCACGATCTCGGCGGCCACCGGCAGCTTGATCTCTCGAACCGTCGGATGGTCGGTCATCAACACGAGCATCCGCGAGAGCGTCCCGACCGGGACGTCGGGAAGCACGGACACGTCGATCGAGTAGCCGGCGCCTTCCGTCGCGGGAAGCCGCGCCACCTTCACGTCGAACGCGCCGGCGGCGTTCTCCACGCTGGTGATCTTGAAGTCGGCTCCGTTCTTGAGCGACAGCACGGCGCGCCGCGTCTCCTTCGCACCGCGCACGACCGGACCGAACCCGATGTTCTTCGGCGTCATCTCCGCGCAGGTCTTCACTTCGCCCTTCAGGTCGAACACGTAACGCGGGTTGTCGGGATCGTTCGAGTGGATGACGACGCGCTTCGCGAGGACCTGCGGAGGCTGACCGCCGGAGTTGTACTCGACGATCACCTCGCACTTCTTGCCGGGGTCGAGCGTGAACAGCGTGCCGCTCGAACCGTCGCCGTCGTCGTCTTCCTTCTCGCCCTTGTCCGCCTTGCCGGTCTTGTCGCCGCCCGCCGCTCCGCTCACCCGATCGCGCGCGCCGCCGCCCGCGAAGTGGGTGTGCTCCGGGAGCTTCACTTCCTTCCCGTCCAACATGACGCGTGCGAGCGTGCAGCCGCAGTTCGTGGCGACGCGCGTGACGAGCGCGGGGCCGTCGCCCTGGTTCTCGAGCACGAACGTGTGCTTCTTCACCTCGCCCTGGAGGATCGGTCCGAAGTCGACGCCGCGCTCTTCGCTCACGAGCTTCGGCGTGCCATCCGCGATCATTCCGCCGGTCGGAGCGGCCGCCGCCGGCGCGGGGTCCGCTGCGACCGCCGCACCCGGCATCGCGAGCGTGAGCGAGTCGCCCGCGCCGAGCTGCACGAACGGCGACGGGCCGGTGAAGAGGAGCGTGCCGCCGACAAGCCCGGTCATCACGGTGACCGTGACGGATCCGGGAACGAAGCCGGCGAGCGACAGCCGCGCCGACGGATCGACGCGCACGGAGAACTCGCACGCGTCGCACGACAGCGGCCCGACCGGCGTGTCGACCACCGATCGCGGGTCGTGGATCGTGAACGCGGACTGGCCGCGGTCGATGCGCGCGTGGTGCGGCGCGAGCAGCTCGACGTCGGCGTCCGCGACCGGATGGACCGCGAGCGCGGGACCCAGATCGAGCGCGGTTCCGGCCGTCGAATCGCGGTGTGTCGGCATCGGGGCCGCGGCGGGCGCGCCGACGCGCACGATCCATGCGACGGCGCCGACGATGACGAGGTAGCCCGCGGCGCGCAGGACCTCGGCAGCGCGCAACCGGCGCGCGCGGAACGACGGCGTCGAGTGCGGCGCGTCGAGGAACGCGGAGTGCAGCGCCTGCTCCGTGGACCGATACTTCGCGAGCGCCGCTTCGCACCGCGCGCAGCGCGCGACGTGCTCCTCGATGCTCGATGCCGCGGCGCCGGTGAGCGCGAGCTCGACCAGCTCCGCGTCGAACTCGCGGCAGCCGTCGGACTCGTGCACGAGGCCGCGCAGGATCTCAGTCTTCATCACGATCTCCAAGCAGGCGATTGCGCACCGCCTTCAACGCGAGATGCACGTGCTGGCGCGCGGTGGCCGCCGAGCAGTCGAGCACTTCGCCGATCTCCGGGTACTCGAAGTGGCGGAAGATGCGGAGCACGAGCGCGGCGCGCTGGCTCTCCGACAGGACCGCGACGATCTCGCGGGCGCGTGCGGCGAGGTCGTTCTTCTCCGCGGCGTGCGAAGGATCATCGCTGCTCACTTCGTTGTGTCGCGCCGCGCGCGGCAGTTCGCGCGCGACCGTGGCCGACCGTCGGCCGCGGTCGCGCAGCACGTTCAACGCAATGTGGTACAGCCAGGCGCGCGGCTCCCCGCGCGGCGGCTGCTCGATCGCGCGGACGAACGATTCCTGGACGACGTCGTCGCACTCCGCCGCCGCGCCCATCCGGTACAGGAAGGCGCGCAGCTCCGACCGGAACGGCTCCGGGTTGAAGCCGGGGCGCGCATCGAGGCGGTGGAAGAGGCGGGAGGGGGTCACGCCGAGTTCCGAACGCCGCGAGCCGACCAGCGGCACGAAGATCCGAACCGGGCGCAATCGCCGCGGCCACCGGCCGCTGCGGCGCCCGGCGTCGCATTCACGAGGTCCAGTTCGCGGCTTCGCGCGAACTCGCGAAACCCGGGTTGTGATCTGGTTTCCGTCACGGCATCTCGCGGTCGGTGAATTCGGGTCGGGGGCGCCGGCGCATCGAACCTGGGTGCACGTTCGGATGTTCCCGGCGTCAACTCGCATGATAAGCGCAGGTGTTCGAACGCCGCCGGGCATCGACTCGCCGGGTTCGATCCCTACCATCGGCGCCGTGAGACCCCTGAAGATCGCCCTGGTCCGCCCGCCCGTCCTCCAATTGAAGAAGAGCCTGTCCGCGTACGGCGCGATCCTCCCGATCGGGCTTGCCTACGTCGCGGCCGCGCTCCGTCGGGCCGGACACCGGCTCCAGGTGATCGACGCGCCGGGCGAGGCGATCGATCGCGTCCGCGACGTGCCGTCGCCCATCGGCACGCTCGCGATGACCGGCCTCGCGCCGGACGAGATCGTCGCGCGACTCGACGCCGACACCGAAGTGCTCGGCGTCACGCACATGTTCCTGCACGAATGGCCGAGCGTCCGGAAGATCGCCGAGCTGGCGAAGGCGCGCTTCCCGAACCTCAAGGTCGTCCTGGGCGGCGAGAACGCGACCGCATTCTGGCAGTGGATGTTCCGCGAGACCGACGCAGTCGACGCGTGCGTCCTCGGTGAAGGCGAGGCGACCGCGCTCGCGCTGTGCGAGCGGCTCGCGACGGTCGGCGACGGCGCGGGCGTTCCCGGCGTCGCGTGGCGGACGACGAGCGACACGTGCGATGAATCCGCCGGCGGCGCCAAGCTGTCGGAGCGTCACACGCAACTCGACGACATCCCGTTGCCCGCGTGGGATCTCTTCCCGGTCGAGAACTACCTCGCGCACGCCGACAACCACGGCGTGAACCGCGGCCGCTCCATCCCGATGCTCGCGACGCGCGGTTGCCCGTATCGCTGCACGTTCTGCTCGTCGCCGCAGATGTGGACCACGAAGTACGTGACGCGGAAGCCGCGCGAGGTCGTCGACGAGATCAAGGGGTACATCGAGCGGTACCGGATCAACAACGTCAACTTCTGCGACCTCACCGCGATCATCAAGAAGGAGTGGATCGTCGAGTTCTGCACGATCCTGCAGCAGGAGCAGCTCGACCTGACGTGGCAGCTCCCGACCGGCACGCGCACGGAAGTGCTCGACCGCGAAGTGCTGCACCTCCTCTACGCCACCGGCTGCCGCAACATCACCTACGCGCCCGAGAGCGGCTCCGACCGGATGCTGCAGGTGATCCAGAAGAAGGTGCTGCTGCCGCGCATGCTCGATTCGCTGCGGGCGGCGCACAAAGAGAAGATGGTCACGCGCGTGAACATCATCATCGGCCATCCGAAGGAGGAGTGGGCCGACACGCGGAAGTCGCTGAAGTTCTTGGTCAAGGCCGCGCTCACCGGCTGCCAGGACGCCGCGGTGATGATCTTCGCCCCGTATCCCGGCAGCGCCGACTTCAAGGAGCTGCTCGCCGCGGGCAAGGTCGCGATGAAGGACGACTACTACTTCCTCGCACTCGCGCGCTCGGGCCTTTCGAGCAAGACCTACAACCCGAGGATGTCGACCAAGCAGCTCGTGTTCGCGCAGTACGGGATGCTGCTCGCGTTCTACGCGACCGCCTACCTCTCGCGGCCGTGGCGCTTCTTCGGCGTGCTGAAGAGCCTCGTCACCGGCAAGGAGTCGACGCAGCTCGACCAGCTCCTGCGCACGAAGATGAAGCAGGCGTTCGCGAAGAAGGAGAAGGTCGCGCAGGCCGCGGGAGTGTGAGGCGCCGGTTCAGAAGAACCGCTTGCCGCCCGGCGGTCTGCCGCCCGTCAGATAGTTCCAGAGCCGCTGCCGCCGACGTGCGTTGAGCGCGGCCGCGTCCGACTCCTGCTGACATCGCTCGGCTTCGTTGCGCCAGCTCGCTTCGTTCTCTCGGCGCTTCGCTTCGCGTGCCTCGAGCTCGGTGATCTTCCCGCTCGCGAGGATCTCGAGCACCGCGAGGAGGTCCGAGCGGTCGAGCCATGCTCCGTGTCGCGGGCACACGTCCAGCACGACGTCGGCGGCCTGGTGCCAGTCCTTGTGCGACATCGCCGTGTTGCAGAGCGGGCAACGCAGGAACCGTCGATCCGACGGAGCGGGTCGTGCCTTCACGCGATCGATGACCGACCAGGCCTGCAACGCCGTCGCGCGATCGGTCAGGTCGACCTCCAGGTCCTCCAGCTCGCCGCGATCGAGCCACGCTCCGCCGCACGCGGCGCAGAGATCGATCCGCGCGGTGCCGATCGTCGCGAACTCGCAGTTCGCGGCGCACCGCGGGCACGCGACCGGATCGCGAGCCGTCGACGCGAGGACGCCGTCGAGCGGATGATTGCAATGGACGCAGACGCGCCCGACCGAGGCCGTCGGTTTGCCGCACGCCGGACAGGAAATGCGATCGGAGCCGGCCATCGGGCCGCGAGTGTAAGCGGATGGCGGCGGTTCATCAGCGTCGCCCCTCTGGCGCGGTGCCGCGAACGCGGGTGTGCTGATCGCGGCAGAGCGATGATGAATCCCGACCGCCGACTCGACGTCCGCCCGTGGCTCGCGGAGCTCGCCGCGACCATCGATGCCGTCGATGGCCGCGCGACCGCGAACGACGTGCATCGCTTTCGCGTCGCGCTCGCGCGGCTCGCCGTGTGCGCCGAGCTCGCGGGCGAGCGCGCGCTCGGG
>CAZBOK010000080.1:0-14275 GCA_964493525.1 uncultured Phycisphaeraceae bacterium
CCGGGCTACGACCGGCTGCGAGCCGCGCAGGCTTCGTCGAACCTCCTCACCGAATCGCTCCGTCGAGTCGCCTCTTCGGTCCCCTCGCCTGCGCAGCTCTCGCCCGGTCTCGCGATCCCGGCCGAATCGCGGTCGGTCATTCAGACCTTCGCCTTCACCTTGGTGGTGAGCAGGTGCTTCCCGAAGCGGATCTCGAGCGTCTGCAGGCGCGAGTCCTTCTCGTCCGCGACGAAGCGCATCGTCAGCGTGTCGGCGGCCTCGGTCGGGGTCGACGACTCCATCGGCGCTTTGATCCCGCCGGTCGTCTGCGCGGAGCCGAACGCGTCCTGCTTCTGCTTGCGGATCGACGCCTGGTCGAGCAGGACGAGGAACCAGTCGCCCTTGTCGGACCGCTCGAGCGCGAGGAACCAGCACTCGGGCTTCACTTCCTTCCCGCCGATCTCGAGCGGGACGATGGTGTCGAGCCGCGTCCACCAGTCGGCGCCGAGGCGCAGGCGCTTGCCCTTCGTCAGCTTGTCGAAGTCCGCGTCATACTCGCTCTTCCACTGCGGGCGCCCGTAGTCGAGCGAGTACTCGCCCGCGACGCCGTTGCCGCCGAACCAGACCACGCGTGCGGCGCCGCGGGTGGTCTCCTGCACGAACGGCTTGTCACCGCCCGGTTGGGGGAAGCGCGCGAGCGCGGTGACCGACGAGACGAGCGCGAGCGACGCGAGAACGACGAACACGGACGGGCGGGGCATGGCGGGACTCCCGGCGCGGGCAGGGTCGGGGATCGCGCGACACGGCACGAATCCGTGTGAGATCGCACGATCAGCAACGCGTGCCAGCGATGGCGGCGGCGGCGAACGAGCGCGGTGCGCGAGCGCCGTGCCGGTGCCGGGGGATCAGCCGCCTTCTTTGGGCTGGTCCTTCGCCTTCGCGGTGGGGGCGTCGAACGACTTGGTCGCGAACGCCGCATACTCCGGGATCGTCGTCGGGTCCGTGCCGAGCTTCTTCAGCACCTCGATGATCGCGCACTGGAGCTGGTTGTCTTCCTGGTAGTCGCCGAAGAACGTCGTGCCGGGGAACGGCTTGCCGCGGAGATCCTGCGCGGCGTCGCGCGCGGCGAGGCGCATGAACCGGCGGATCTCGTTCTTGTCGAGGTGCGTGTTCAGCGAGGCGTAGAACGTCTCGAACTCGGGCCAGCGCGCGGTGTCCTGGCCGTCGCCCTCGGCGAGCTTGACGAAGAGGTCCTCGTTGCCGGGCATGTGCTTCTTCACGTAATCGGTGAAGACGTTCTTCTGCACCAGGTCGGCGAGCTCCTCTTCCTTCCACGGCGCGACGCCGCCTTCGAACTTGACGACCTTGTCGGGCTGGACGCCGCCCTGCTCCAGGACGCGGCCTTCCTCGTCGAGCTTGGTGTTCACGCACACGCCGTTCGGGAGGAAGTACCGCTGCGTCGTGAGCTTGAACATCGCGCCGTAGTCGAACTTGCCGTTCCCGTTGGTGTCCTCGAACGGCTCGCCCGGGTCATACAGCCCGTTGTTGTTCTTGTCGTCCCAGCGCTCGCCCTGCTGCGTCTGCAGCGGGAATTGGTTCTGCACGGTGCCCTTGCCGTAGCTGCGCTCTCCGACGATCTCGGCGCGCTTGTAGTGCTGCAGCGTGCCCGCGAGGATTTCCGCGGCCGACGCGCTGCGATCGTTCACGAGGACGACGAGTTCGCCGGTGTGCGCGCGGGCGCGACGGTCGGTGACGTAGTCGCGGCGGTCGGCCGGCGCGTGGCGGCCTTCCGTGTACACGACGAGCTTGTCGGGTCCCATGAACTCGCCGACGATGTTGACCGCGGCGCGCAGGTAGCCGCCCGGGTTGTACCGCTCGTCGATCACGAAGCCCTTCGCGCCCTTCTGCTCCAGCTCGCGCAGCGCGGCCTCCAGCTCCTCGAAGGTCTTCTCCGCGAAGGTCTGGATCTCGACGTACCCGACGTTGCCCGGGAACATCTCGCACAGCACGGACGGGATGTTGATCTCCTCGCGCTCGATCGCGAAGTCGCGCGTGTCCTTCCAACCGGCGCGGAACACCTTGATCTTCACCGGAGTGCCGGGCGGTCCCTTCAGGCGGTCGATGATCGCCTGACGCGGTTGGCCGAACGTCTCCCAGCCGTCGACCTCCCAGATCTGGTCGTCGCTGCGCAAGCCGGCCTTGTAGGCCGGGCCCGAGTAGATCGGCCGCGTGATCGTGAAGCGGTCGCCGACCGTGTCCACGTAGGCGCCGATGCCCGCGTAGCTGCGCTGCAGGTCGAGCAGCCACTTCTCGTATTCCTCGGGCGTGAAGTAGACGGAGTGTCGGTCGAGCGAGTTCAGGAGCCCTTTCGCCGCTTCCGCGACGAGCTTCTGCAGCCCGTCCTTGCCCTTGAACCACTCGCCGTTGATGTGCTCCGACTGGACGATCTCGATGATCTCCTGGAGCGTCGCGAAGCCGCCGTCGTCGCCCTTCGCGGCGGTCGACTTGCCGCTGTGGATCAGGCGGTCCTGCGCGGCCTCGAAGTAGCGGCTCTGGCGCTCCATCTTGACGAACGCGCGCGCGAGGCGGCCTTCGTCGGTCGGGTCGTCCTGGATCTCGAACAGCACGGTGCGCGCGGAATCGAAATCGCCGATCTCGGCGAGCGACAACGCGCCCTTCACGCGGATCTCGCGCTCCTCGGACTTGAGGAGCTGCTTCAGCTCGTCGCGCGCGCGCTGCTTGTGCGCCGCATCACCGATCGCGAACAGAGTCTTCGCGAGCGTGGTCTTCACCGCGGGGTCGTAGGTCTGATCGAGCGTGTCGGCGAGCGTCGACTCGACCTTCTCGCCCGGCTGCATCCGTCCGATCAGCTCGTACGCCGCGATGCGGACGCTCGGATCCTGGTCGACGCCGGCGAGCTCGAGGAGCGCCGTGTCCTGGTTCTCCGAGGGGTCGAGGTCGGTGAGCGCGCGGATGATGCCGATGCGCGCCCAGGGATCCTTCTCCGTCGCGAGCGTCTGGCGCAGCGCGGGGAGCGCCGCTTCGTCGAGCATCACGACGTCGCGCACCGCGCCGTAGACATCTTGCGGCACGCCGCTCTTCATGCGCTCCACCGCGTGCGCGACGACCGTCGCGGCATCCGCGCCCGCGTCCTCCTTCTTCTGGGCGCTCGCGAGCGGTGCGAAGCATGCAAACGTGAGCAGCGTCGGGACGATGATGGCGCGCAGGTGCATGGGGGCGGTCTCTCCGGGAGGAAGGACGCGGTCGGCGGAGCGCGAGCGGGTGTCGCGGGTTCATCGACCCGCAATCCGGCCGCGCTTGAGGCGATGATACGGAGGCTCGCGGGAGCGCGCAGGAGCAAAGTCTGGAGCCGGCGCCGCTATCCTGCGCCGCCATGTCACGGACGCGCACACGAACGGCAGAGCGAGCGACGAGTCGGGACGGACGGGATCGCTCGGCGGGTCTCTCGCACCTCGACCGCTCGGGCGCCGCGCGGATGGTCGACGTGTCGTTCAAACCGGTGACGTTCCGCGTCGCGGTGGCGTCGGGCGCGGTGCGCGTCCTGCCGGCGACGCTCGCGCGCGTTCGGCGCGGCCGCGTCGCGAAGGGGAGCGTCCTCGAGGTCGCGCGCCTCGCGGGGATCCAGGCCGCGAAACGCACCGCCGATCTCATCCCGCTGTGTCACCCGTTGCCGCTGTCCGGCGTCGCGGTCGACCTCGTTCTGCGGCCGCCGCGCACGATTGCGATCACCGCGACGGTGAAGACCACCGACCGCACCGGCGTCGAGATGGAGGCGCTCACCGCGGCCGCCGTCGCGGCGCTCACCGTCTACGACATGCTGAAAGCGATCGAGCGCGGCATCACGATCGGACCGATCCGCCTCGAAGAGAAGAGCGGCGGGCGTTCCGGGACGTTTCGGCGATGAGCGGCGCCCGCGTCGCGATCGTGATCGTGAGCGACCGCGCCGCCGCCGGCACGCGACCGGACGAGACCGCGCCGTTGCTCGCCGCGCTGATCGCCGAGCGCGGTCACGTCGCGGTGATGCCGGCCACGGTCGTGCCCGACGAGCGCGCGGCGATCGGCGCCGCGATCCGCGTGAACGCGGCCCGCGCCGACGTCGTCCTTACCAGCGGCGGCACCGGCATCGCCGTGCGCGACCTGACGCCGGAGGCGACGCGCGACGTGATCGATCGCGAGCTGCCCGGGTTCGGCGAGGCGATGCGCGCCGCGTCGCGCGCCAAGACTCCGCTCGCCGACCTCTCGCGTGCGACGGCCGGCACGCTCGGGCGCGCGCTCGTCGTCAACCTTCCCGGCAGTCCGAAAGGCGCCGTCGAGTGCCTCGCGGCGGTGATCCCGATGTTCGCCCACGCGGTGAAACTGCTCGCGAGCGCGCCCGCCGATTGCGCCACCGACGCGGATTCGGCGCGCCGCGCTCCCGACCGGCGAGCTTGACAGGGGTTCGGGGGCTTCTGAGAATGCCGCGCTTCCGTGCAGCGCACCCCTCTACCGGATGGCGTGACGGCTCCGCGGTCGATCGAGCGGGCAGGTTTTCATTCGAGGCGGGAGGCAGTGCGTGGTTCGGATCTCCACCAATCAGTTCAAGAACGGCATCACCATCGAGCACGACGGGCAGCTCTTCGACATGGTGGAGTTCCAGTTCGTGAAGCCCGGCAAGGGCGTCGCCTTCGTGCGGACGCGCTTGAAGAACGTGAAGACCGGCAAGATCCTCGAGGTCAGCTTCAACTCGAAGGACACGGTCGAGATGGTGAACGTGGACAAGTACGAGATGGAGTACCTGTACCGCGAAGGCGACATGTTCGTGTTCATGGAGCCGGAGACCTTCGAGCAGGTTCACGTCGAGAAACGGCTGCTCGAGCCGCTGCTGCCGCTCCTGAAGGAGAACACGCACTGCAGCTTCAAGAAGATCAACGATGAGATCATCTCCGTCGAGCTGCCGGACTTCGTGGTGCTGAAGGTCGTCGACACGCAGCAGTGGCTGAAGGGCTCGACGGCGACGTCGAGCAACAAGCCGGCGAAGGTGGAGACCGGCGCGACCGTCAACGTGCCGGTGTTCATCGACAACGGCGAGATGATCCGGATCGACACGCGAACCAACGCCTACGTGGAGCGTGCGTGAGCCGAAAGAAGAAGAAGGCGGGCGTCGCGCCGAAGCGCGCCGCCGGTGACGTCGACCTCGGGACGATCGAGCGCCTCGTGCGCTTGATGAACGAGAACGACCTCTACGAGCTCGAGGTCGTGTCGGGCCCCGACCACAAGGTGCGCCTCTCGCGCCGTCCCCCGGGCGCCCTGCCCGTGTACGCGCCGCCGATGGCGACCTCAATGCACGGGATGCAGATGCACGCCGGGCCGCCGGCGCCTTCGCATCCGTCCGCGTCGGAGGCGCCCGCGAAGGCGAGCGACGCAACCGAGTTCCTCTCGCCGATGGTCGGCACGTTCTATCGCGCTCCGGCCCCCGAGGCGCCGCCGTACGTCAACATCGGCGACACGGTCGGCGCCGACACCGTGATCTGCCTGATCGAAGCGATGAAGGTGATGAACGAGATCAAGGCGGAGACCGCGGGCAAGATCGTCGACATCCTGGTCGAGAACGGCGAGGCCGTCGAGTTCGGTCAGCCGCTCTTCCTGATCAAGAAGAGCTGACCGCGGCGCGCATGTTCAAGCGGATCCTGATCGCGAACCGCGGCGAGATCGCCCTGCGCGTCATCCGTGCGTGCCGCGAGCTCGGCATCGAAACGGTCGCGGTCTACTCCGAGGCCGACGCGAACGCGGTCTACCTGCGCTCGGCGGACGAGACCATCTGCATCGGCCCCGCGAAGTCGGCGCACTCGTACCTCGACATCCCGCGCATCATCAGCGCCGCCGAGATCGCCGACGTCGAGGCGATCCACCCCGGCTACGGCTTCCTCTCCGAGAACGCGCACTTCGCGGAAGTCTGCCAGTCGTGCGGCATCACGTTCATCGGTCCGTCGCCGCGCACGATCGAGATGGTCGGCAACAAGTCGCGCGCGAAGGCGACCGCGAAGGAAGTCGGCGTGCCGGTGATCCCGGGCTCCGAGGGGATCGTCGCGAACGAGCAGCAGGCGCTCGAGGAAGCGCGCCGCATCAAGTACCCGGTCCTGATCAAGGCCGCGTCCGGCGGCGGCGGCCGCGGGATGCGCGTCGCGCACAACGACGTGTCCCTCGTGAACGGCTTCCTCGCCGCGCGCGCCGAGGCCGAGGCCGCGTTCGGCGACTCGTCCGTCTACCTCGAGAAGCTGATCGAGGAGCCGCGCCACGTCGAGATCCAGATCCTCGGCGACTCGCACGGCAACCTCATCCACCTCGGCGAGCGCGACTGCTCGATGCAGCGCCGCCACCAGAAGGTGCTCGAAGAGGCGCCGTCGCCCGCGCTCGACGAAGCGCTGCGCAAGCAGATGGGCGAGTCCGCGAAGAAGCTCGTGAAGGCGGCGGGTTACGTCAACGCGGGCACGGTCGAGTTCCTCGTCGACAAGCACAAGAACTTCTACTTCATGGAGGTCAACGCGCGGGTGCAGGTCGAGCACCCGGTCACCGAGATGGTGACGGGCGTCGACATCGTGAAGGAGCAGATCCGCATCGCGGCCGGCGAGAAGCTGAAGATCACCCAGAAGGACGTGAAGCTGAACGGCCACGCGATCGAGTGCCGCATCAACGCCGAGGATCCCGCCGACGGCTTCCGCCCGTCGCCCGGCCGCATCCGCGCCTACTTCGCTCCCGGCGGTGCGCACGTGCGCGTCGACTCGCACGTGTATGCGGGGTACGAGATCCCGCCGTACTACGATTCCATGATCGCCAAACTCATCGTGTGGGGCGTGAACCGCGACGAAGCGCTCGCGCGCATGCGACGCGCGCTCGACGAGTACGTGATCGAAGGCGTGAAGACCACCATCCCCCTGCACCGCGAGATCGTGCGACACCCTCGGTTCATCTCGGGCGACGTCCACACGTCGTTCCTCGAATCGACGATGCTCGCGCGGTAGCCTCTCGCCGATGAGCTTCGTCGGACGATCGCTCGCGCTGATCGCCGGGCTCGCGAATCGGCTGTTGATCGTGCCGCTCGCGGTCGCCGCGCTCTGGCTCGTGTTCCGCGATCCGCCGGCGATCGTCGCCTCGCACGTCCCGGCCGGCGTGACCGCCGTCATCGACTCGCTGAAGTCGCTGGTCCGCGACTGGCCGCGCGTCGCCTGCATCAGCGCCGCCGCTCTGCTCCTGCTCAACCTGCGCTTCCTGCTCGTGCTGTTCCCGAGCGTCCGGAGGCGGCGCTTCATCCACTCGCACGCGACGACGGGCGAATCGCGCGTCGCGTTGTCGGCGATCCGCAAGGCGCTGAAGGCGACGGCGCGCCAGGTGCCCGAGGTCACTCGCGCGCGCATCCGCGTGCTCGCGGTGGGGCGGCGCCGCTACCGCGTCCACGTCGGCTTCCGCGTGCGCGACGTCGCGTCGGCCGGTTCGGCGGCGGAGCACCTGCGCATCCTCCTCAAGCGCCGATTCTCGGAGCTCGTCCTGCTCGATCCGCGCGACCGCGTGGACTTCGACTTCGACCTCGAGGGCATCGACCGCGTCGACGCGAAGCGCGACGAGCAGAAGCGCCTGCCGCCGCCGCGCGACGGCCAAACGGCTTCGCCCGAGTCATTCCCCGAGGCGTTCAAGGGCCCCGTGTATCCGGTCGGCGGCGAAATCCCCTGAGCGCTGCCGCTTTCCGAACGCGGCGCGAATGTGCTGGAATCTCCGACTTCCCGAGGGCGCGCCGGCGGGCTTCGCGCGCGTCCGACTCGCAACGGTTCGTGTGGCTCGAGGACCCCGAAAGGCACGGCTCATGATCGCCACGATGCTGCTCGCGCTCGCCGCCGCCGTCGCGCAGGACGAAGGCACGGCGATCGTCGCCCGCGTCACGCGTCTCGCCGATCCGGTGGCCGCGATCGACACCGAGGCGCGGAACGAGCGGATGCTCTTCCACTGGGACAAGTCGGTCGGGATCCGCGTCGGCGACGGGATGCGGCAGGGCGTCGCCGGGATGGGGGAGCTGCTCTTCACCGACGACAACTCGCTGGTGCGCTCGTTCGGCGAAGCGACCATGTACGTGACCGAGGCCTCCGCGCAGCGCCACGCTCTGCGCTGCGACGCGTGCGCGCGGCTCTCGTTCGAGGTGAAGGACATCCCGCTGCGGATCGAGCTGCCGGGCGGCAGCGTCCTCCTCGCGCAGAACACGCAGTTCCGCGTGCAGCTCGACGACCTCGGCCGCCGCTACGTGGTCCGCAACGCGGGCGCGGGGAACATCAAAGTCTCCGGCACGCTGGTGCCGCCCGGAACCGACACGATCACCGCGGGGCACGAAATGCCCCTGCCCGTCCCGGTGGCGCCGACCGACCCGGTCGCGATCGCCGCCGACGCCGCGACGTCGAATTCGAACGCAGATGCCGCGGGCGCCGACGCGTCGACGCAGCCCGCGCCTCCCGCGAGTCGGGCGCCCGACGCGGTCGACGTCTGGCAGGGCAGCACGATCCGCTTGGGTTCCGGCGCGCGTGCGACGAAAAAGGACTCGGACCTCGAACTGGAAGGCCCGGGCGTGGCGCAAGTCGGCGGTGCGCGCTTCGTCCTCGAGGCCGGCAGCCGCGTGACCGTGTGGCGGCCGGAGCCCTGACGCGAACGGACCCGATTGCCGCGACACGCGGCGGAGTGATCGAACGATGCCCCGAGCACTCGTGACCGGAGGAGCCGGCTTCCTCGGCTCCCATCTCTGCGACCGACTCCTGGCGGACGGTTACCACGTCATCGCCATGGACAACCTCATCACGGGCGACCTCTCGAACATCGAGCACCTGTTCGGGCACGAGCGGTTCCGCTTCGTGAAGCACGATGTGACGGAGTACATCCACGTCGCGGAGCCGATCGACTTCATCTTCCACTTCGCCTCGCCCGCGAGCCCGATCGACTACCTCGAGTACCCGATCCAGACGTTGAAGGTCGGCTCGCTCGGCACGCACAAGGTGCTCGGACTCGCGAAGGCGAAGAACGCGGTGTTCCTGCTCGCGTCGACCTCCGAGGTCTACGGCGACCCGCTCGTCCACCCGCAGCGCGAGGACTACTGGGGCAACGTGAACCCCGTCGGTCCGCGCGGCGTGTATGACGAGGCCAAGCGCTTCGCGGAAGCGATGACGATGGCGTACAACCGCTACCACGGCGTCCGCACGCGGATCGTGCGCATCTTCAACACCTACGGCCCGCGCATGCGCCTGAACGACGGGCGCGCGCTGCCGACGTTCATGCTGCAGGCGCTGCGCGGCGAGCCGGTCACCGTGTTCGGCGACGGCAAGCAGACGCGCTCGTTCTGCTACGTGTCCGATCTCGTCGACGGGATCGTCCGACTCTCGCGCTCCGAGGAATCGCTGCCGGTGAACATCGGCAACCCGCACGAGATGACGATCGACGAGTTCGCGAAGCGCGTCGTCGAGCTGACCGGCTCGAAGAGCACGCTCACGAACAAGCCGCTGCCGGTCGACGACCCGAAGATCCGCCAGCCCGACATCACGCGCGCCAAGAAGATCCTCGGCTGGGAGCCGAAGGTCGACCTCGCGCAGGGCCTCGCGAAGACGCTCGACTTCTTCAAGCTGCAGATGAAGAAGCTGAACGGCGGAGGCGGCGGCGGCTGATGTGCGGGATCTTCGGCTGCGCGGCGAAGAGTGACGTGGCGGAGCGGATCGTCGAGGGGCTCCGGCACCTCGAGTACCGCGGCTACGACTCCGCCGGCATCGCCGTGATCATGAACGGCCAGCTCCGCGTCGTGCGGCGCGAGGGGCGCATCGACAACCTTGCGGCCGAGGTCGCGTCGATGCACCTGCACGGCGCGACCGGCATGGGCCACACGCGCTGGGCGACGCACGGGCCGCCGGTCGAGAAGAACGCGCACCCGCACACCGACTGCTCCGGCGACATCGCGGTGATCCACAACGGGATCATCGAGAACCACGAGCTGCTGCGCGTGCGATTGAAAGGGCTCGGCCACCGCTTCACGTCGGACACCGACTCCGAGATCCTCCCGCACCTCGTCGAGGAGCACCGCAAGTCGGTCGACCTCGTGCAGGCCGTGCGCCGCGCGCTCGCGGAGATCTCGGGCACGTACTCGTTCGTGGTCCTCGATCGCACGCGGCCCGGCACGCTGGTCGGCGGCCGCAAGGATTCGCCGCTCGTGGTCGGCAAGGGCGGCGACGGCAAGTCCGAGAACTTCCTCGCGTCCGACGTCTCCGCGCTGCTCCCGCACACGCGCGACGTCCTGTACCTCGGCAACGGCGAGGTGGTGGAGATCACTCCGGATCGCATCCGCGTGCTCGACGTCGACGGCGCCGACCGCCCGATCACCACGCACCGCATCGACTGGGACGTCGAGGCGGCGGCAAAAGGCGGCTACCGCCACTTCATGGCAAAGGAGATCGAGGAGCAGCCGGCCGTCGTCGCGAAGACGATCCAGCGCCATCTCGCGCCCGACGGGATGTCGGTGTCGGTCGAGGCGCTCGACGCGCTCGCGCGCTCCGGCCTCGAGCCGAAATCGATCGAGCGCATCACGATCGTCGCGTGCGGGACGTCGTGGCACGCCGGGCTCGTCGGGAAGTTCCTCATCGAGTCGGCGACCGGGCTGCCGGTCGAAGTCGACTACGGCTCGGAGTTCCGTTACCGCGACCCGATCCTCGCGAAGCGGCACCTCGTGCTCGCGATCTCGCAGTCGGGCGAAACGCTCGACACGCTGACGGCCGTTCGCCCGGTGCGCGAACGCGGCGCGAAGCTCCTGTCGATCGTCAACGTCCAGGGTTCGTCGCTCGCGCGCGAATCCGATGCGGTGGTGCTCACCGACGCCGGCCCCGAGATCGGCGTCGCGTCGACCAAGGCGTTCACGACGCAGCTCGCCGCGCTGCACATGCTCGCGCTCGATCTCGGCCGCCGCACCGGCCGCCTCGATCGCGCGGCGGAGGCGGCGCGCGTCGAGCGCTTGCGCCAGTTGAAGGTGAAGCTCGACGAGACGGTGGGGCGCTCCGCGGAAGTGAAGGAGGCGGCGGAGTCGTTCGCGCGCGCGCAGGACTTCCTCTTCCTCGGCCGCGGGATCAATTATCCGATCGCCCTGGAAGGCGCGCTCAAGCTGAAGGAGATCTCCTACATCCACGCCGAGGGTTACCCGGCGGGCGAGATGAAGCACGGCCCGATCGCGCTGATCGACAAGAACCTCCCGGTCGTCGTCATCGCGACCAAGGGCCGCGTGCGCGAGAAGGTCGTCTCGAACATCCAGGAAGTCCGCGCGCGCGGCGGCCGCGTGATCGCCGTCGCGAACGCGGGCGACGCCGAGGTGAAGGCGCTCGCGGACGTGATGCTCCCGGTCCCCGAGGTCGACGAAGAGCTGTCGCCGCTCGTGAACGCGATCCCGCTGCAGCTCCTCGCCTACTGGATCGCGGACCTGCGCGGCTGCGACATCGACAAGCCGCGCAACCTCGCGAAGAGCGTGACGGTCGAATGAACGCGAACAACGAGCAAGATCCGCTCGCGGCGCTCGCGGCGAAGGTCCGCTCGAAGGACCTCGTGGTCGGCATCGTCGGGCTCGGCTACGTCGGCCTGCCGCTCGCGGTCCGCTTCGCGGCGGTCGGGTTCAAGACGATCGGCGTCGAGCTCGACCCGCGCAAGATCGCGCGACTGAACGCGGGCGAGTCCTACATCGACGACGTCGCGCAGGCCGAGGTCGCGGCGCCCGTGAAGGCCGGCCGCTTCCGCGCGACGTCCGACGCGAGCGTGCTGAAGCAGTGCGACGCGATCTCGGTGTGCGTGCCGACGCCGCTCTCGAAGTTCCGCGAGCCCGATCTCTCCGCGGTGCTGTCGGTCACGGAACAGTTGAGGAAGAACCTCCGGCGCGGGCAGTTGATCGCGCTCGAGAGCACCACCTACCCCGGCACGACGGAGGAAGTGGTGCAGCCGCAGCTCGAAGCCGGCGGCATGCGCGCGGGGACGGACTACTTCCTCGCGTTCTCGCCGGAGCGCATCGATCCGGGGCGCAAGGACTTCACGTTGAAGACGACGCCGAAGGTCGTGGGCGGCGTGACGCCCGCGTGCACCGAGGCTGCGCGTCTCGTGTACGGCGCCGCCGTCGACCGCGTGATCCCGGTGTCGAACGCGCGCTCCGCCGAGATGGTGAAGATGCTCGAGAACACCTTCCGCTCGGTGAACATCGGCCTCGTGAACGAGATGGCGCTGATGTGCGACCGGCTGAAGATCCCGATCTTCGAGGTGATCCGCGCCGCGGCGACCAAGCCGTTCGGGTTCATGCCGTTCTGGCCGGGCCCCGGCCTCGGCGGCCATTGCCTGCCGATCGACCCGCTCTACCTCTCGTGGAAGATGCGCTCGCTCGACTACCGCGCGCGCTTCATCGAGCTCGCGGAGGAAGTGAACCGGTCGATGCCGGTGCACGTGGTGAACCTCGTGTTCACGGCGTTGAACCAGCGCAAGAAGACGTTGAAGGGCGCGCGCGTGCTCGTCATCGGCGTCGCCTACAAGAAGGACATCGACGACGTCCGCGAATCGCCGGCGATCGACGTCATCCAGCACCTGCGCCGGCACGGCGCCGACATCCGCTACCACGACCCGCGCGTCCCGCACCTCGCCGACCACGGCGAGGACATGGAGTCGGTCCCGCTCGACGACGCGACGCTCGCCGCGACCGACTGCGCGGTGATCGTCACCGATCATTCGGGCATCGATTGGCGCCGCATCGTCGAGCGCGTCGCTCTCGTCGTCGACGCGCGCAACGCGACCGAGGGTTCGCGCGACCGCGGCGACGTCGTCACTCTCTGAACGGCCCCACGAGGAGGAGTCTCGGATGTCCACGATCCTGGTGACCGGCGCCGCCGGCTTCATCGGCTCCACGCTGAGCGAGGCGCTCACGCGGCGCGGCGACAGCGTCGTCGGCTTCGACAACTTCCATCCGTTCTACGACCCGCGCCTGAAGCGCAAGAACCTCGAGGGCCTGAAGCGCGAATCGAAGTTCGAATTCGTCGAGGGCGATCTCCGCGATCCGGCGGCGCTCGACGCGGTGTTCGCGCGGCGCAAGATCGACTGCGTGGTGCATCTCGCCGCGATGGCCGGCGTGCGGCCGTCGATCACCGACCCGATGCTCTACTCGGACGTGAACCTCACCGGCACGATGCGGCTCCTCGAAGCGATGCGCCGCGCCGGCTGCCAGCGGCTGATGTTCGGGTCGTCCTCGTCCGTGTACGGCGGCAGCAAGGAGGTCCCGTTCCGCGAGGATCAGGTCGCCGATCGTCCGGTGTCGCCCTACGCCGCGACCAAGCGCGCGGGAGAGGTGCTCTGCCACTCGTACCACCATCTGTTCGGGATGGAGATCGCGTGCCTGCGGTTCTTCACCGTGTACGGGCCGCGGCAGCGCCCCGAGATGGCGATCCATCAGTTCACGCGCCTGATCCACCACGGGAAGCCGATCCCGTTCTTCGGCGACGGCTCGACGACGCGCGACTACACCTACGTCGACGACATCGTCGACGGGATCATCTGCACCATCGACAAGGCCAAGGGCTTCGAGATCTTCAACCTCGGCGGCTCGCGCACGCTGTCCTTGAAGTCGCTCGTGGAGAAGATCGAGGCCCGAATCGGCCGAAAAGCGATCTTGAACCGATTGCCCGATCAACCCGGCGACGTGCCGGTGACCTACGCGGACGTGTCGAAGGCCGAGCGGTTGGTCGGCTACCGGCCGCGCGTCGAGGTCGACGACGGGCTCACGCGGTTCGTGAAGTGGTATCGCGACGTGATGCTGCCGATCGAGACGACATCAGAGACGAAAACGAAAGACGCGACGTGAACGAGCGCATGAGCGCGTCCGCGCCGCGAGTCGTCATCGTGGTGGGGGCGCGCCCGAACTTCATGAAGGCGGGGCCGGTGTTGAAGGCGCTCGCGGCCCGCGGCCGCGTGCGACCGGTGCTCGTGCACACCGGCCAGCACTACGACGCGCGCATGTCCGACCTCTTCTTCCGCGACCTCGGGCTGCCCGCGCCGGATCAGAACCTCGGCGTCGGCTCGGGATCGCACGCGCAGCAGACCGCCGACGTGATGGTCCGCTTCGAGAAGTTCGTCGATGACGAGATGCGCGCCGGCCGCAGGCCGGCCGCGGTGATCGTCGTCGGCGACGTCAACTCGACGCTCGCCGCCGCGCTGGTCGCCGCGAAGGCGTCGATCCCGCTCGCGCACGTCGAAGCCGGTCTGCGCTCGTTCG
>CAZBOK010000081.1:0-1846 GCA_964493525.1 uncultured Phycisphaeraceae bacterium
GCCGCGCTCGCAGAGGATCACGTTCGGGTTGCCGCCGGCCAGCAGGTACTCCGCGGCCGCGAGCAGCTCGTCATACGTCGCCGACATCCCGCGCTTCAGGAGCACCGGCCGCTTGGTCCGCGCGAGCGCGCGGAGGAGCGCAAAGTTCTGCATGTTTCGCGAGCCGACCTGCAGCAGGTCGACGTGCTCGGCCGCGAACTCGACGTGCTGCTCCGAGAGCACCTCCGACACCACCTTCATGTCGAAACGATCGGCGACGCGGCGCAGGACGCGCCAGCCGTCGAGGCCGAGCCCCTGGAACGCGTACGGCGACGTGCGCGGCTTGAACGCGCCGCCGCGCAGGACGCGCACGCCCGCGCGATGGAGCGTCTCTGCGATCTCGACGAGCAGCGCTTCCGATTCGACGGCGCACGGACCGGCCATCAGGACGACGTCGCGGCCGCCGAACTCGACGCCGCCGACGTCGACGCGGGTGCCCGCGGGGTTCGCGCCGCGCCGCACGAGCCGGTACGGCCCGCCCATCTCGGCGGAGCCGTTCGCGTCGTTCGCGTGGGGTGCGTTCTCGGACTCGTGACGATCGGTCAAGCGCGGTTCCTGGCGGCGAGTTTCCGGGCCGGACGAGAACGCGACATAATAGCGGCCGCGCCTCGAATTGCCGTGCGCGCGCCCAAATCCCGCGGAGGCCACGTGCGTCTGATCCGGATCGGAGGGGAATCGCCCGAGACGTTCGCGGTCGATTCCGACAACGTCGTCCTCGGCCGCGCGCCGGCGCGTGGCCTGAAGATCGTCGACGGCACCATCTCGCGCGAGCACGCACGGCTCTTCCTGCGCGACGGCGCGTGGAACGTCGCCGACCTCAATTCGTCGAACGGCACCTTCGTGAACGGTGCGCGCGTTTCGCGCGCGGCGATCAAGGCGGGCGACGTGCTGATGCTCGGGAGCGTCGAGCTGCGGTTCGAGGAGGACGCCACGACGACGGGCGACGCCGGGCCGCCGGCGCCGGCCGAAGGCGAGATCACGCTCGAGAACGCGGAGAGCCTGTTCGAGACGACGATCGCTCCCGCGCGCGCGGCGGCCGCACCGCTCGCGAGTCCGCCGCCGCGTGCGCCGGCGCGGCCGGTGTCGGAGAAACCGCTCCTCTCGCGCGCGGCGTCGAGCTCGACGAAGTCGAGCGGCAAGACGTCGGTGTTGCGCGCCGACCTCTCGCAGTACGGATTCCTCCCGCGTCTCCTCCTCGTGTTGGTCGCGCTCGCGCTCGCGTACGGAGCGTTCACCTTCGTGAGTCGCGTGACCGAGGACGCGGTGCCCGACGGTGCCGCGCCCGGCGCGACGTCGAGCGGTGACGGAGCCACGCCGGACGGTCCCGCGGACGGCAAGTGATCCCGCTGCGCTGGAACGCGAGAATCCGCGATTCCGGCTTGATGGCGCAATCCGAGCCTTGTAGTTTCCGGCCCCGAATCAGCGGTTTTCCAGAGTTCCGTGTTCACATTCACTGGAGGGCATGATGGCGGCAAAGAAGCCGGCGACTCGTGAGACGCTCGTGGTCGGCAGCAAGGTGAAGGGTCACATTCGCGGCAAGGGCCTGATGGCGGCCGGTGACCTGATCGACGCGGTGAGCAACGCCGTGTACAAGCTGCTCGACGAGGCGGCGGAGCGCACGAAGGCCAACAAGCGCTCGACGGTTCGTCCGCACGACCTGTGAGAAGCAAGCGTCCGGCGCAGTCTGCCGGACGGTGAACCACGAGGCCGCGTTCGGCAACGAGCGCGGCCTCGTGGCGTTGCAGGGGGTGACCGGCCGCGCTTCGCCGCGGCCGGTCACCCCCGCGGCCGGCAGGCCGCGGCAGCG